>JBFHEQ010000128.1:0-8189 GCA_041584075.1 Hydrogenophaga sp. | reverse complement strand
TCATCGGTCACCGTGCGCTTGACCGTGGCCACGCCGCGCGCTTTGCCGCCGCTGGACACACAGGCGTCCACCATGGCGCGGTTGTCGGCACCGTGGCAAGTCGCCTGCACCACCACATTGCGTGAAAACCCCAGGTGGTCGCGCAGTGCGTAGAGCTCGTGCTTGCTGGCATCGCAGGGCGTGTACTTGCGTTCGGGTGCATAGGGGAACTCGCCCCCCGGACCAAAGACGTGGCAATGCGCGTCTACAGCGCCCGCAGGCAATTGAAACTTCGGCTTGGCTGGGCCGGTGTACCAGTCCATCCAGCCATCGGTTTTGGTGAAGGCACCGGAAGTGGGTTTGTCGTCGGGTTGAGTCATTTCAGAAGGTCCTATCACGCATGCGTGTGATGTCTCGTTCAAGGGCGCCGTGGAACCGGCTCCGCCGGGCCACCAGCGCCGCCCTCTTGAAGGGATCGCGCGCAGCGCGGCAGGGGTGGGAATACCTAGTCGATGTATTTCAGGCCCAGCGCTGCAAGCGGCTCGCGCATCTTGTAGAGGTCCAGCCCCAGCACGCCCGCTTCAAACTTGGCGCGCTTCTCGCCTTCGAAGCTCTCGCGCTTCTCGGCCGCATCGGCCACCTTCTGGGCCATGGCCGCAGGCACAACAACGATGCCATCCACATCGGCCACGACCACGTCGCCCGGGTTCACCAGCGCGCCCGCGCACACCACGGGAATGTTCACCGAGCCCAGCGTGGCCTTGATGGTGCCTTTGGAATGGATTTCCTTGCTGAACACAGGGAAGCCCATCTTCTCCAGTTCATCCACGTCGCGCACGCCGCCGTCAATGATCAAACCCTGGGCGCCGCGTGCCTTGAAAGAGGTGGCCAGCAAGTCACCAAAGAAGCCGTCCGCGTTGTCGGTCGTGCAGGCTGCGACCGCCACATCACCGGGTTGCAGCTGCTCGGCACCCACATGCATCATCCAGTTGTCACCAGGTTGCAGCAGGATGGTGATGGCAGTACCGCACATCTTCGCGCCCTTGTAAATGGGGCGCATGTAGGGCTTCATCAGACCCACGCGGCCCATGGCCTCGTGGATGGTGGCGACACCGAACCGGGAAAGCTTTTCAACAGCGGCCTTGTCGGCGCGCACGATGTTGCGTTTGACGATACCGAGTTCGTACATGATCAGCGTCCTTTCGATTTGAGTTGCGCGTCCATACGCGGGAACACGCGGCGCGCGTTGGCCTCGTAGATTTTGTGGCGGTCGTCGCCCACGACGATGGTCGAGGATTCGATGTAGCGCTTGGTGTCGTCGTAGTAGTTGCCGGTTTCGGGGTCGATGCCGCGCACCGCGCCGATCATTTCCGAGGCAAACAAGATGTTGTCGACCGGGATCACCTTGGTCAGCAGATCGATGCCGGGCTGGTGGTACACGCAGGTGTCGAAGAACACATTCTTCAACAGGTGGTCCTTCAGCAAAGGTTTCTTCATCTCCTGCGCCAGACCGCGGTAGCGGCCCCAGTGGTAGGGCACAGCGCCACCGCCGTGGGGAATGATGAAGCGCAACTCGGGGAAGTCGGCGAACAGGTCGCCCTGGATCAGTTGCATGACCGCCGTGGTGTCGGCGTTGATGTAATGGGCACCCGTGGTGTGGAAGCAGGCGTTGCAGCTGGTGCTCACGTGGATCATCGCGGGGATGTCGTACTCCACCATCTTCTCGTAGATGGGGTACCAGGCCTTGTCGGTCAAGGGCGGGCTGTTCCAGTGACCACCCGACGGATCGGGGTTGAGGTTGATGCCCACGTTGCCGTATTCCTTGACGCACTTTTCCAGCTCGGGAATGCAGGTGGACGGATCCACCCCTGGGCTTTGCGGCAGCATGGCGGCGGGAACAAAATTGTCGGGGAACAGCTGGGCCACGCGGTAGCAAAGCTCATTACAAATGGCAGCCCAGGTCGAGGACACATTGAAATCGCCAATGTGATGGGCCATGAAGCTGGCGCGCGGCGAGAAGATGGTGATGTCGGAGCCGCGCTCTTTCATCAGGCGCAACTGGTTGAGTTCGATGGACTCGCGCAACTCGTCGTCGCTGATCTTCAGATCGGCCACTTTGGGCATGCTGGCCGGGTCTTTGATGCCGGCGATCTGGGCGTTGCGCCAGTTCTCCAGCGCCTTGGGGGCCGTGGTGTAGTGGCCGTGGCAATCGATGATGAGGCTCATGAACAGTCCTTGTTGGAATTGGGTTTTACGCAGGCGACATGCCGTGGCGGCGTTTGACGGCGTCCGCTTCGGGAGAGGTCAGGTAGGCCAGCAGGGCGTGGACCGCCTTCGCCGACGCCGCCGAAATTTCGATGGGCAAGGCCGCAGAAAACGTGGTGGTGATCTGGATGGCGTCGGGCAGAGGTCCGGCGACCTGGATGCCCTCCACATTCAACAGTTCGCTCAACTGTTGAAAGCCCAGGGCCACTTCGCCACTGGCCACCAATGACGCCACCGGAACGCCCGCACGCGCCTGAACCAGGCGGCCCTCCAGTGTTTCCATGATGCCCCACCGCTGGAACAATTGAATCAATGCCGTACCACTGGGGCCGGTGGAGTAACCGATGGTGGGCGCCGCCAACACGGCCTGGCGCACGGCGGTTTCAGAGCTGAGGTCGGGCAATGGTGTGCTGGCTTTCACCGCTACCGCGACACCCGAACGCACAAGGTCGACGCGGCTACCCGCCGCCAGGCGCCCGGCGCTCATCAGTTTGTCAATGGCGTCAGATGCCAGTACCACCACATCAAAATGCTCGCCTGCGGCAATGCGCCTGGCCGCATCGACCCCGCCCACCGAGGTCATCCCAACCGAAACGCCTGTCGATTGCTCAAAGTCACGCAACAAATCGCCCAGCACCAAACGGGTGGCCATGGACGAGATGCCCTGGAGCGTGGGAGATTTTTGAACGGAATGCATCGGACGAAACGAAGTGAACAACAGCGATCAGTGCCCCATTGTGGCCAAGCCAGGGCCGCACTTCCAGCCCCACACCGCGCTAGCAGCTAGAACAAAGGCAAATACCTATGATGTTGGTATCTACAAATCGCTGATCGGCGGGCCCCAGCGCCCACCGCGACACGCAAATGCAGGGCAAACCCCATGGACCTCAGACAGCTTGAATACTTTGTGCGCGTGGCCGAACTGGGCAGCTTCACCCGGGCCTCCCAGGCGCTGGACGTCGCACAACCCGCATTGTCCCGGCAGGTGCGCTTGCTGGAAGTGGAACTGCGGCAAAACCTTTTGCTGCGCAACGGGCGTGGCGCCCTGCCCACCGACGCCGGCAAACTGCTGCTGGAACATGCACGCGGCATCCTTCATCAGGTGGAGCGCGCACGGGAAGAGCTGGGCCGCGTCGGTGGCGCGCTGGCCGGGCGGGTGGCGATCGGCCTGCCGCCGAGCCTGTCCCGCGCCCTGGCGGTGCCTTTCACCCGGGCGGTGCGGCAGCAATTGCCCCAGGCCAGTGTGTCCATCTGTGAAGGTCTTTCGACGAACATGCAGGAGTGGCTGGTCACGGGGCGCCTGGATATTGCCGTGCTCTACAACGCACAACCGGCGCCTTCGATCGAGCTCACGCCGCTGCTCGAGGAAGACCTGTTTCTCGTGCAACCGCGTTCAGACGAAGCTGCGCCGACCAAGCCTTCGGACGTCATCTCACTGAAAGACATAGCGTTGTTGCCCCTGGTGATCCCCAGTCGCCCCAATGCCTTGCGCATGCTGGTGGAAACCGAAATGGCCAACCTGGGCGTGCGCCCGGAGATTGCCCTGGAAATCGATGGTGTGGCAGCCATCCTCGACCTGGTCGCTGACGGCGCCGGCGCTGCCCTGCTTTCGCGCAACGCTGTGAGCAGCTCGCAGCGCCCCGACGCATTCCAGCTGCGACCCATCCAGCAGCCCTCCTTGCGGGCCCGCTTGAGCATCGCCACCAGCTCCCAGCGCCCCTCGACCCTGACGCAAAAAACCTGCCTCAACCTGCTTCGCAGCACCGCACTCCGGGTTCTACAACCCGCCTGAAAGCCCCTGTACATGCGGGTTTGGACAAAAGACCACAAAGCGGGTTGACAACAAAATTCTGCATCGCAATAATAACGTTCGCCATCTGCTGTCATTTATCGCGATCTTCTCGAGCTACATTTTTTGCAGCTGACGATCGTCAGACAGCCGGCCTTCGAGTCAAGCGCCGAACACCTGGGTCGACCCCTGCCACGCTGCAGGAAGTCGCCCAAGGGTTCCTGTTGCCGCTTGAGTGTCTTTTGTAGGCCTCCCGCCATGGGAGGCCGCCCGATCTGCCCCGCGTCCGACGACGCATCTACCGGACAGATCCCATGTCGGGGTTGTGCCTTGTTCCAGGGCTGTGCTTCGGCCAGCCTCGGGAAACCCAACACGCATGCATCTTCACGGCAAGACCTCCACTCATCACGTCCCTACACTGCAATTCCGCAGCGCCCGGCCTCAGGACGGCGCCGCGCTGTGGCGCCTCATCCAGGCCACAGGGACACTGGAGTTGAACTCGGCCTACTTCTACCTGCTCTTTGCGACCGACTTTGGTCGTACCTGCTTGATCGCCCGGGAGGGCGAAGATGTGGTGGGTGCCGTCATCGGCTACCACCCTCCGGAACAGGCGCGCACAGCATTCGTCTGGCAAGTGGGCCTGCTGCCCCGCTTGCGGGGTCGGGGCCTGGGGGTTGAGCTTTTGCAGCGCTGGATTGACTTGCCCGCCAACCAGGACCGGCTGTGGGTCACGGCCACGGTCGCCGACGACAACACCGCATCGCAAGCCCTGTTCAAGCGATTCGCCCAGCTGCGCTCCACCGAGTGCAATGTGCAAACACATTTCACCGCCGATCTGTTTCCGATCGACCACCCACCCGAACCCCTGTACCGAGTCGGACCGCTGCCACGCGCAGTCACACCCGACGCCAGTCACGGCGCGGCCACAAGCAGCGTCGGTGTTCCCCTGGTCGCAGCGGACTGATCTCAGGATCAGGACCCGTTGTCCCCCAACCTTTTTCATACCTAGAAGGAGTCTTCCCATGCAGAACATTTTTGAGCAACACGAATCCGAAGTCCGTGGTTATTGCCGCAACTTTCCGGCGGTCTTCGCTTCGGCCAAAGGCGCCTGGATGACGGATGAGAAGGGAGAAAAATACCTCGATTTCTTCGCGGGGGCGGGGGTGATGAACTACGGGCACAACCCCGACAAGCTCAAGGACGCGCTGATCGAATACATCTCGCGCGACGGCATCACGCACACACTGGACATGTACAGCGAAGCCAAGCGCGACTTCATCGAGCGATTCCACCGCGTGATCCTGCAGCCCCGTGGCCTGGACTACAAACTGCAGTTCCCGGGACCGACCGGCACCAACGCCGTGGAATCGGCCTTGAAGCTGGCCCGCAAGGTGACCGGCCGTGACCGCGTGGTGAGCTTCACCAATGCCTTCCACGGCATGACCCTGGGCGCGCTGGCCGTGACCGGCAACGGCTTCAAGCGCGCCGGCGCAGGCGTGTCGCTGCACAACACATCCTCGATTCCCTTCTGCGGCTTCATGGGCGACGACCCCGACACGCTCGGGTTCTTCGAGGCCATGTTGAACGACGACGGCAGCGGCATGGAGACCCCTGCCGCCGTGATCGTGGAAACGGTGCAAGCCGAAGGCGGCGTCAACGTGGCGGCCACCGACTGGTTGCAACGCCTGCGCCAGATCACCGCCGATCACGGCATCGTGCTGATCGTCGACGACATCCAGGTCGGCTGTGGCCGCACCGGCAAGTTCTTCAGCTTCGAGGAGGCCGGCATCGTGCCCGACATCGTCACGCTGTCCAAATCGCTGTCGGGCTACGGCATCCCCATGGCGCTGGTGCTGATCAAACCCGAGCTGGACCAGTGGGCCCCCGGTGAACACAACGGCACGTTCCGCGGCCACAACCCAGGCTTCGTGACCGCCACCAAGGCCCTCGACTACTGGGAAAACGACTGGCTGGAAAAGGCCGTTGGCCACAAAAGCAAAATCGTCCAGCAGCGGTTGCAAGCCATGGTTGACCGCCTCGGCGCACAAGCCGAGGTGCGGGGTCGTGGCCTGATCTACGGCATCGCTTTTGAAGACGAATCCATCGCGGCCAAAGTGTCCCAGGCCTGCTTCAAGGACCACCTGATCGTGGAGACCGCCGGCATGGAAGACCAGGTCCTGAAGCTCCTGCCCAGCCTCACCATCAGCGACGAAGACCTCGTGCTGGGTCTCGACACCATCGAACGCAACCTGGCGGCCGTTCTGGCCAGCAACGAACGCAAGAGCGCCTGACCCCCCTTCAAAGGAGAACCACATGATCGTCAAACACCTCGACCAGATCATCGGCACCGAAGCCGATGTGGACACCACTGGCTGGACCAGCCGCCGCCTCATCCTCAAGGACGTGGGCATGGGCTATTCCGTGCACGACACCGTCATCAAGGCCGGTGCAGAGCTGGACATGCACTACAAGAACCACCTCGAAACCGTGTACCTCACCGAGGGCGCCGGCGAGTTGGTGGACCTTGCCACCGGCGAAACGCATCAACTGCGCGTGGGCTCCATCTACGCCCTCAACCAGCACGACCACCACCTGCTCAAGGCCAACCAGGGCACCCACATGCGCATGGTGTGTGTGTTCAATCCGCCCATCACAGGCCAGGAAGTGCACGACGAGACCGGCGCCTACGCGCTGGCCGATTGAAGGAGGACGCCGAGACATGCCCGACAGCACCCTACAGACCCAACGATCGCCTTCCCGAACCCACAAGGACAACAACGCGGTTGTCGACCGCTACCCATCGCGCGTGGCGCCGGAACCCGCCATCACCAACCGCCTCGATCCCGTGGTGTACGGTGCGGCGACTGGCGGCCCCTTGACAGAGAGCCAGCTCCGGTTTTTCGAAGACCACGGATACCTCAGCATGGACCAGCTGTTCAGTGAGGCCGAGCTCGGCAGTTACATGCTGGAACTGCAACGCCTGCGTGCCGATGACCAGGCCAAGGACGCACCGGAAGCGGTGATCGAACCCGAAAGCCGTGAACTGCGCTCCATCTTTGCCGTGCACCGCAGCAGCGAAGTCTTGCGCGAACTCTGTGGACACCCTCGCCTGGTGGCCATGGCACGCCAGCTGCTGGGGGGTGATGTCTACATCCACCAGTCGCGCATCAACTACAAAAACGGCTTCAGAGGCAAAGAGTTCTTCTGGCACTCCGATTTCGAAACCTGGCACGTTGAAGACGGTCTGCCCGCCATGCGCACAGTGAGCTGCTCCATCAGCCTCACGCCCAACACCGAGCACAACGGCCCACTGATGCTGATGCCTGGCTCGCACCACCGTTTCGTGGCCTGCGTGGGTGAAACGCCGGACAACCACTACAAGGCCTCGCTCAAGCGCCAGGAGGTCGGCGTGCCCGACGATGCCAGTCTGACGCAGCTCGCCCATGAATTCGGCATCACCTCGCCCAAGGGGCTGGCCGGCTCGGTGACGTTCTTCGACTGCAACACCATGCACGGCTCGAACTCGAACATCACGCCCATGCCCCGCAGCAACGTGTTTGTGGTCTACAACAGCGTGGAGAACACGCCTGTGGCCCCGTTCTGCGGACTGGCACCGCGACCCAACTTCATCGCCGAACGTGAAGATTTCACGCCCTTGACGCTGCCGGGTCAGAACTGACGCTTTCCCCAGCCCTGCGCCTTGTGCGCACCGTCCCATTCACCCCACAAGGAGTCACCATGCAACAACGCACACTCAACCTCAGCCTGTCCCGCCGCCTGGCCACCGCCGTCATTGGCGCGACGGCCCTGCTTGGCAGCGGCCTGGCCGCAGCAGAAACCACCCTGGAGCGCATCCAGAAGCAGGGTTTCATCCGCGTCGGTTTTGCCAACGAAGCACCCTACGCCTTTGCCACCCCCGATGGCAAGCTCAGCGGGGAATCGCCTTCGGTGTTCCGCCACGTGATGAAGCAGTTGGGCGTGAACGAAGTTGACGGTGTGCTGACCGAATGGGGTGCACTCATCCCGGGCCTGAAGGCCGGGCGTTTTGACGCCATCGTGGCCTCCATGTACATCACCCCCAAGCGCTGCGAACAGATTCTCTTCGCCAACCCCACCTACGGCATTGGTGAGGCATTCGTGGTCAAGAAGGGGAACC
>JBFHEQ010000127.1:0-8211 GCA_041584075.1 Hydrogenophaga sp. | reverse complement strand
GCGACCACCGAGGCGCCGGCAGCCTGCCAGCCCTGGATGTGGAAGGGGGCGAAATAGCCCGCTCCAATGACGGCGACTTTGATGGTCACACCCGCTCCAGAACGGCTCGGGTGATGTCAGCGGTTCCGCTCTTGCCGCCGAACTCGCGTGGCTTCACGGCCTGGCTCGAGAACGCGTCCTGTACCGCTGCTTCGATGGCGCGGGCCCCTACCGCCAGGGAAGCGTCGTCGTGTTGGACAGACAGCCAGTCCAGCATCATCGCAGCCGACAAAATCATGGCGGTGGGGTTGGCGATGCCCTGGCCCGCGATGTCGGGCGCTGTGCCGTGGGCGGGCTGGAAGAGGCCGTGCCGGTCGCCGATGTCGCCCGACGGGGCCATGCCCATGCCGCCGACCAGCGAAGCAATCAGGTCCGACAGGATGTCGCCGAACATGTTTTCCGTGACCAGCACGTCGTATTGCCAGGGCTTGAGCACCAGGTTGAGCGCCATGGCATCCACGTACGCATTTTCGGTCTGGACGCCGGGAAACTGTTTGGCCCGCTCTTCAAAGATTTGCCGCCAGAAAGCCATGGAGGCGAACACATTCGCTTTGTCCACATTGGTGACCTTGCCGGGTTTGCCCTGGCGGGCACGTGTCTCGGCGAGCTTGAAGGCGAAGTCCACCACACGGCTTGTGCCGGCGCGGGAGATTTTCATCGTGTCAAAGGCCGCATCGGCTTCCACCACGCCGCGACCGCGGGCGTAGAAAAGGCCTTCCGTGTTCTCGCGCACCAGCACCAGGTCGATGGCGGTGGCCCTTGGGTCGGACAGGGGCACGGGCAAACCCGGCCAGGTGCGCACGGGGCGCACGCCGGCGTACAGATCCAGTGCAAACCGGATGTCGAGTTGCGGGATGATTTCGGTGCCGTCGGCACCGCGCACATGCGGCAGGCCCATCGCGCCAAACAGGATGGCGTCGGCTTGGCGGCAGGCGTCCAGGGTGGCCGCAGGCAGTGCGTCGCCTGTGTCGACATAGTGCTGCGCGCCTGCGGGATACCGGGTGGTCACAAACTGCGTGCCGATGCGTTGGCCTGCCGCGGCCAGCACGGCCAGGGCGGCATCCATGACTTCGATGCCGATGCCGTCCCCGGGCAAAACGGCGATGTTGCAGGTTTTCATGGGTGTGGTTCTCACATGTGAGCGAACTTGTATTGCTCAAAAATGGCCAGCAGTTCGCGGCTGGCGCGTTCGCGGTGTCGGCGGTTGACTTCGGCCGCGCCGCGTGCGTCGCCCGCGCGCAGCATCTCGACCAGCTCGGTGTGTTCCCGGGTGGAGCTCTCGGGTTTGGGGCGCAATTTCAGCGAAAACATGCGCGCCCGGTGGGCCCGGTCCCAGTGGTTTTCCACCGTTGCCTTGAGCAGCCGGTTGCCCGCCAGCTCGACCAGGGCGGCGTGAAAGCGCTCGTCTGCGTGGGCCCAGGCGTCGAGGTCGTTGCGGTTCAAAGCCTCGTCCATGGCAGCGGTGGCATTGATCAGTGGCGCGAGGTCGGCATCCGAGGGTTTCTTGCACGCAACGATCTCGGCGGCCATGCATTCCAGCGCGGTCAGGATCTCGTAGATCTCCCGCATGTCCGTGGGCGATACAGGCAACACCCGCATGCCGTGGCGCGGTACCACCTCGACCAGACCTTCGCTTTGCAGGCGCATCAGCGCTTCGCGCACCGGCGTGCGGCTCATGCCAAGGGCCAGGGCCACTTCCTGTTCCAGGGCGCGGTGACCGGGGGGCCAGGCGTTGTCGAGAATGCGTTGCCGAATCTGTTCGTAGGCCGCATCGACCAGCGAAACCGAGGCCGCGGGGACAGGCCGCTCGGGGGAAGGGGTCATGGGTAGCTCCAGTGAATGGGGGGCACGCCTGCGACGGGCAGGGTGCAGGTGGCGAGGCGCTCGCCCAGCAGGCAGCCGAGCACAGCGGTGCGGCGGCCCGGGCCGGCGAAGGCGATGCTGGAAATGTTGCGCAACTGCTGGCTGCGGATGCCGTCGAGGTGGGGGCGGTCCATGGTGCCGCTGGTGTAGGCGGCTTCCACCCAGGCCAGGTGTTCCGGGTCGGTGTCTTCGATCCACAGCTGCACACCGCCCTGCGGATCGACACGGAGCAGGCGGTTGCTCACGATGCTCACCACCCACAGGTGACCCTCTTCGTCGAAGGCCAGGCCGTCAGGAAAGGTGCCCGGTCCAAACCGGGTCACCACTTCTTTGGGGCCCAGCGAGCCGTCGGCCTGCAGCGCGAAGCGCGACAGCTCGCGGGAGAAAGTTTCGTTGACGTACAGCCAATGCCCGTCGGGCGACACCGCCACTTCGTTGGTGTAGCCCAGGCCGTCGGCCACGATGGACGCGCCCCGCGCATCCACGCGCACGATGAAGCCATCACCGCCGTCGCGGCGGTAGCCCTGCGAACGGGGCGTGCGCCGGGTGCTCACCGTGATCCAGGTGCGGTCCCAGGCGTCTTGCACCACAAAGTTGGTGGGGGGCAGCGGCTGGCCGCCCACGGCCATCAGCCAGGGCTCGATGCGGCCGTCGCGCCACAGGCGGTACACGCCGCCGTCGTCTGGCCCCAGTTGGGCGATCAGAAAACTGCCGTCGGGCAACAGCGCAATGCCGTTGGGGCGCAGCGCCAGCCCGTCGGGCAGGGTGCCGGTGTAGAGCGTCTGGCTGCCGTCGGCGCGCAGGTGGCCGACGCCGCCCCGCCAGTCGGCGGTGTAGCAGTCGCCAGCGGCGGTGGTCAGCACACATTCGGGGCGGACCAGGCCTTCGCCCAGCCAGTTGAACGGCTGCTGGGTTGGACGCATGGGTGTCATTGAGGTATCCATTAATGTATACGTTAAGGTATTCGACAAAACGAAACATCGGTGGAAACCCGAGGAGGGTGCAACTGGAGGGGTGGCACCGGGTTGTGCAACGCCCAACGCAGGGGACCACGCTGCGTGAGCAAGCAAGCAGGCGGGTAAGGGGGTTTACGCCCAGCTCAGACCAGGCGCCTGCGATGGGTGTAGAAAGGGCGAGGAAGTGGAAAAAGCCGAGAAAGGTGCCAAGCCTGCAGGGGCTGGTGCGACCCTCGGCGGGTTTGCGTCAGCGGCGCAGCAACGCAAACGCGCCGAACTCCCAGCCCCGCATGCCCAGCACCAGGGTGTAGCCCTCGAGGTCTTTGTCGGCCAGTTTTTGGTCGGCCTGGTGTTGCTGCGCAAAGTCCTGCGCCACCCGCTGCAAGCGTTCCAGAAACGTGGGGGCGAGTGAACGGCTGATCGAGCCATGGACCATGAGCAGGCCTTCGCCGTGTCCGCCAAAGCCGCCAGAGAAATAGTCGAGCACGGCGTTTTCGCGGAAGTAGTTCATCACGGCGCCGTGTGCCCGCCAGCGAAAGGTCTTGGCGAGCTTGAGCCGGTAGCGGTTGAGCGGGCGCAGCTCGATGATGCCGATGCGGTCGAGCTGGGCAAAGTACTTCACACATTCGGCTTCGGTGAGCCGGTAACGCCCGGTGATTTGCTCCAGTGTCCACTGGCTCAACACGCAGATGGCCACCAACAGCAGCTTCTTGTCGGCCACCACCGCGCGCTCCTGTTCCTGGGTCATCTCACTCAGCAGGGGCTGGGCATCGGCCACGCGGCGGGCGAGCTCCGCGAAGTCCAGCTTGAGCGCCCGGCAGATGTCGTCCACCCGCGAAAGCGACATGTCCCCCTTGGCCAGCATGCGCTTCACGCTGGACTCCGCCATGCCCAGGTTCTTGGCCAGGTCGGCGTAGGTCATTTGGGCGGACTTCAGTTCTTTCTTGATGGCAAGGACGAGGTCGGTGGTGGTGCTCATGGCGTGGCGCAGTCTGACAGGGGTGTGTGTGCGGGTTTGAAATCTGGGCGTGGTCAATGGGTATCAAAAAACAATACCCATGGGCCTGTCGAATCCCACTGTATCGGAAATTGACTCTTGTGGCCGCAGCGCGCAAGCACACTGCGGCGCATTCCAGCTTGCGCCCCGGAGATCAGCCATGTCCTCGTCACCCATCGCGACCCCTTTGAACCCACCAGGCCGTCACGCCATAGAGGCCATGCCTTTGACGCCCACCGAGCGCCGACTGTGCATCGGTGGGTGGGTGGCCGTGTTGGCTTGGCTGGCCGCCGTGCTGTTTGGCCCTTTGGTGCTGGCCCAACTGAACTGGAGTGCCGATCTGCACGGCCACCCTTTTGCCGACACGCGTGGCTGGTGGGGTATGCCTTATGCGTTGGACGTGCTCAGCAACAGCGCGTTGTTGATCGCCGGGGGCTGGGGATTGTGGCGCTTGCAAGCCCAGCGCGCCCACCCGTTTCACCCCAGCACCCAATTGGCGTTGCGGGTCTTTTTTGGCGGTTTGGTGGCCACCGCCATCGGGTCGGCCATCTACCACTGGGCGCCCGATGCCTTTCGCCTGGCGCTGGACCGCCTGGGCATGGCCATCGCCTTTGCCGGTGCGCTGGGGCTGGCCATGGCCGAGCGGGTGGGCGCGCAGACCGCCCGCAACACGGTGCTTGCGGTGCTGGTCCTGGCTTCCCTTTCCGCAGTGATGTCGTACACCCACGCCAACCCCTTGCCCTGGGTCGTCGTGCAGTTTGGCGGCATGGCCTTTCTGGCCTGGGCCGCCGCCCGCCGCCCCTTGCCGACGGCTTTGGGCATTTCCATTGGCAGCGTCATTGCACTCTATGTCCTCGCCAAGTTGCTGGAGCTGGGCGACAGCGCCATTTTTGAGGCCACGGGCCACGCGATTGCCGGGCACAGCCTCAAACACGTGGCCGCCGCTTTGGCCGCCGTGCCCGTGCTCCGCGCCTTGCGTCAGAATGCGCACACCGCAACAACGTCGGCTGGGCAATGAACGTTGAAAAAAACAGAGAGGAATTGCCACATGAGCCACACCAACACCCAGGCTGACATCGCCCCGGCGTCACAAGCCGTTGCCCATGCCCCGGCGCACGCAACCGGTCAGTTTGCCCTCATGGGCCAGCGCCGCTTCGCGCCCTTTTTCTGGACCCAGTTTCTGGGCGCGGCCAACGACAACCTCTTCAAGTTTGCGTTCACCGTCATGGTCACCTACCAGCTGCAGGTGTCCTGGCTGCCCGCCGACATGGCCGGCCTGGAGATCGGCGCCTTGTTCATCCTGCCATTCCTGCTGTTTTCCGCCACCAGTGGGCAACTGGCCGACAAGCTGGACCGCCGGCTCATGATCAACGGCCTGAAGTGGGCCGAGATCGGCATCATGGTGGTCGCCGCCTGGGGTTTCTGGGCTCAAAGCATGCCGCTGCTGCTGGGCTGTGTGTTCTTGATGGGCCTGCAGTCGGCCGTGTTTGGCCCGGTGAAGTTTGCCTACATGCCGCAGCACCTGAACGAGCGCGAGCTCACCGGCGGCAACGGCATGGTGGAAATGGGCACCTTTGTGGCCATTCTGCTGGGCCAGGTCGCGGGCGGCCTGATCGTCGCGCTGCCCGAGGTGGGCGCCCACTACGTGGGCATCAGTTGCATCGCCCTCGCGCTGCTGGGTCGTCTGGCGTCGCAGTTCATCCCCGCATCGCCCGCCATGGACCCCGCCCTGCGCATCAACTGGAACCCGGTCACCGAGACCTGGGCCAACCTCAAGCTCGCCCGCGAGACGCCGGTGGTATTCCGCTCGGTGCTGGGCATCAGCTGGATGTGGTTCTTTGGTGCGGTGTTCCTGAGCCTGTTCCCGGCGTTTGCGAAAGAGGTCTTGCATGGCGACGAACAGGTGGCTTCGCTGCTGCTGGTGGTGTTTTCCGTGGGCATCGGCACCGGTTCGCTGCTGTGTGAAGTGTTGAGCCGTCGCCATGTCGAGATCGGCCTAGTGCCCGTGGGCGCCATCGGCATGACGGTGTTTTCTGTGGATCTGTACTTCGCCACGCGCGGCTTGCCTTCGATGGGCAGCCACACGCTGGCCAGCTTTGTGGGCCAGTCGGTGCACTGGCGCGTGCTCGCCGACCTGACCCTGCTGAGCCTGTTCGCCGGCCTGTACAGCGTGCCCATGTACGCATTGATCCAGATGCGCAGCCAGGCCACGCACCGCGCCCGCATCATCGCGGCCAACAACATCCTCAATGCGCTGTTCATGATCGCCAGTGCCTTGCTCGCTGGCGCCCTGCTGGGCGCCGGGTTCACGATCCCGCAGATGTTCCTGTTGGTGGGCCTGGCCAACGCGGTGGTGGCTTTTTATATCTTCATGCTGGTGCCGGAGTACCTGCTGCGTTTTGTGGCCTGGGTGGCTTCGCGTCTGGTGTACCGCTTCAAGGTGCAGGGCGATCAACACATCCCGGTACACGGGGCGGCTGTGCTGGTTTGCAACCATGTCAGCTTTGTGGACGCGGTGCTGCTCATGGCGGCGAGTCCGCGCCCGATCCGGTTTCTGATGGACCACCGCATCTTCAAGGTGCCGGTGCTGGGCTGGTTGTTCAAGCTGGCCAAGGCCATTCCGATCGCGCCCCAGAAAGAAGATCCTGCGGCCTACGAGGCGGCGTTTGAGGCCGCCACACAGGTGCTGCGCGAAGGTGACTTGCTGGCCATCTTCCCCGAGGGGGGCATCACCCGCGACGGCAGCCTTCAACCCTTCAAGGGCGGCATCATGAAAATTCTGGAAGACGCACAGGACGCCGGTCTTTCCGTGCCCGTGGTGCCCATGGCGCTCACCAACCTGTGGGGCTCGTTCTTCAGCCGGGTCGAAGAGATCGACGGTGAGCGCGTGGCCATGGTGAGACCCTTCCGGCGCGGTGTTTTCAGCCGCGTGGGCCTGCAGGTCGGCCCGGCTGTTCAAGCAGCGTCGGTCACGCCGGATGGACTGCACCAGCGGGTGGGCGCGCTGCTCGCCTGACGCCGCGATGCCAGGCCCGCAATGGCTCGGGCCGCTCAGGTCACGTAGTCACCCGAAGCTTCCGGCTGGAACAGAATGGCCTCCACCTGGGCGGTCATGGTCTCACCGGTGGGGCCCCGCCAATGCGCAGTCTGGCCGAGGCTCAGCCCCAACAGCGCGAGGCCCATGGGGGAAAGCACCGAGACGAAGCCGCTGGCAGGCTCAGCGTCTTCCGGGTAACACAGGGCGATCTTGTTCAGCGTTTCGCTGCCGTTCAGCCGCACCTGCATCTGGGCGTACATGGTGACGATGTCGGCTCGCACTTCACGGGCGGGGACGGTCTGGGCGTCGATCAACAGGTCTTGCAGCGGCTCCAGCACGGAGTCCGGCAGCGAAGTGGGCTGCACGCGAGCGATTTTGCTCAGGCGGGCGTGGTCGAGTTCGGTGAGCACGCGCTCAATGACGGGGTGGTTCATGGGGCTTTCCAATGCGGGGCGCCCGTCCCAAATGGGAATACCGGGGCACAGGGTCAGCGCGGAGTGGTGGCCCGGTGACCTGGAGTGCGCAATGGAGAGGAGGGGTGGTTGGTCGCCGGGCTCAGTGGTCTGCTGCCAGACCGGGGCAATACTGCCCCGTCTTGCCCGTCAGCTGGCCCATGGCCTTGCCCAGCGTGTTCGCGCACGACACTGCCGCCGCGCGGCAGACCGGTGCGGTGAGGAGGTGGGCGTGAAGCAGCGTGCTCATGGGCGGATGATAGCCTGAGCCGCGTTGAAAGGGGCTGATTTCAGACCTGCGCACTCGTTCTGTGAAAAAAGAACGGCGGCAATGTCCGGACCCACCCGTTTCCAGCATAGAATCTGAGGCTTGGCGGCTGTAGCTCAGCTGGATAGAGTACTTGGCTACGAACCAAGGGGTCGTGGGTTCAATTCCTGCCAGCCGCACCAAAAATGAAAGCCCGCTTCTTGCAAAAGAAGCGGGCTTTTTCTTTGCGGCATGGGCGGGTTTGTGCTGGTGTCAGCATCAGTATTTATTCATAGATACGATTAGTTTCCAGTTCAATGGGTGATCTATGAGTCAGCAAGTTTGTTCCCCGAGCTTGTGCCGACGCTTGATGGCGCGGCAGAGCCGTCAGCTAGGAATGGTGATGGTTTACTCATAGATGTACAAAAAATGAGATCTGCATAAAATCTATGCATGCCACGTCAAAACACAAGCCCAGCAGATTACCCCCAAGCGGTCCTGCAGCAGATCGAGCTACTCGCGAACAACATCGCCGTGGCGCGAAAGCGGCGCGGGGAAACGCAGGCGCAATGGGCGAAGCGGCTGGGGGTATCGCAGCCCACCTTTGCCCGCATCGAGCG
>JBFHEQ010000126.1:0-8219 GCA_041584075.1 Hydrogenophaga sp. | reverse complement strand
CGGCGGCAAGCCGGCGGCGCCGGTTCCAGACCGGTTGATAGGCCATGGCCACACTGTCCAGCACGCTCTTGCTCATGGTCTATGGCCCGTTGACGCTGTTGATCCTGGTGCGGATGCGGAGAAGAAAGAACTCAGCTGATGTACTGGAAGAGGGACAGGTTCTGGACCTGGGCATAGGACTGCAGGGCGACCTGCAATCCCGTCTGCTTGTTCTGAAAATCGGAAATGCCCTGAATCATGTCAAGGTCTTCGAGGTCGGACTGTTCGGTCTTGTGCGCAACACCCCGAGAGGTGAGCAAAGCTCCGGTGGCGTCGGCCCGGTTGAGCCAGGCACCGGTCTGGCTGCGGGCAGACAAGGTGCGGTCCAGCCCGGCGTCCAGCTCGCCCATGGCGCGGTCGAGGGCATGGGTACGCGCCGCGTCCGTGCCCGTCGTGCGCAAGGCGTCGATGGCGTCTTGCATGACCTTGAAGATATCGGTCGGGGTGGTCGGAGAAGACACCTCGATGGTGTCTCCGGCGTCCGGCCACCCGCTCACCAAGAACGACATGCCGTCAAACTCGATGGCCGTGCCGTCCACGTAGGGCACGCCGCTCATGCCCGCCACCGGCGCGCCCGTGGTCGTGTTGGTGACGCTGTATTGTTTCACGCCAGCGACATCGGCAAAGGACACGCTGTAATCCTGTCCCGTGAGACTCGAAGGGTTGGTGACCGTGCTGGTATTGCTGCGTGCGCTGCCCGTGTTGGTGGTCCCCAGGTCCACAACGAAGGTGCCGTTGCCTTGAGGCACCTGCATCCAGATGGCCTGACCGTCCAGAGACTGGGGCAAGCTGGTGTTGCCCGTGGCCTCCTGGCCGCGCTGTCCGTCAAAGCGCACGCCGCCCAATCCGGTGGGCCCATAGGCTTCAACGAAAGGCGTTTGCGACCCTCCCAGGCCACCAAACAGCGTGCGCCCCGTGGAATCGCTCTGATTGGCCACACCGAGCAAGCGTTCTCGCAGGCCTTCGATCTGGAGGGCAATGTCGGCACGCTCGGCATCGCTGTAGGTGGCATTGCCTGCCGAGACCAGCAGCTCGCGCACACTCTGGATCAGCTCGGTCGCTTCGCCCAGCGCACTTTCAGCCTGCGTCAGACTGGAGCGGGAGCTTTCCAGGGAGCGTTTGTCGGCCTCCACACGGGCATAGCGGTTCTGCACCGATTCGGACAGAACCGCCGCCACCGGGTCATCGCTGGCCTTGAGCACCCGCTTGCCGGTGGAAATGCGGTTCTGCTGGTCCACGAGATCCGACTGGAGTTTGCTCAGGTTGTTGATGGTGTTGTCGTAACTGTTGGCGGTGGCAACTCTCATGGTGTCCTCTCAATCAAAGGTCAGCCGCCAACGGACTGCATCAAGGTGTCAAACGTGCTTTGGGCAATTTGAAGGTATTTGGCCGAGGCCTGGTAAGCCTGCTGGTACTGCAAGAGGCGCGCCGCCTCTTCGTCGAGGTTGACACCCGAGACAGACGCCCGGGCCGCCTCGGTGTTGGAAGCGACCTGCGACGAGTAGCTGGCCGAAAACTTTGCGCTCTGCACCTGGGTGCCCAGGTGCGACAGCAAAGCGCCATAGCCCTCGCTGAGCGACACACCGTCAAAGGTCGCCAGGTCGCGCAGGGCCAGCATCGCTTCGGCATTGCCACCGTTCTGGCTGCTGCCCCCGGCGGGTGATGCGGTCACATTGAAGGTCTCACCGGCCGTGGGGGAACCACGCAAGGTCAGGCTCCAGCCATTGAACTGAATGGGCTGTCCGGGGGTGTAGTTGTAGCTGCCTGGCCCGGCATTGTCGGGCGGGGGGTTGCCCGGTCCAAGGCCGGTGGCCGTGAAACTCCCGTCGGCGAGAAAGGTGATCGTGACGGGATCCGTCAGGTTGGCGGAGGGCTCCACCGCGTAGAGCTTTTCAATGCTCATGCCGCCACCGTTGGTGGCTCCCGGGGTGACCATCACCGGGCTGCCCACCGCCAGCTGGTTGGGTGCCCCGATGGCGAGCTGCATGTTGCGCGCAGCACTGGCGAAGGGGCGCACCTTGAAACTGTCCCCCACATTGCCCGCACCCGAGTCCAGCTGGAAACTCAGCCCATCAAATTCAATCGGCAGGCCTGTCGCAGACACAGTCGACCCACCATCCGACAAACGGGTCACCGTCACACCACCCGCTCCGAAACTCACTTCGTAGTCCGAGGCCTTGAGTGCCGTCGGATCGGTCACTTCGCTGTGGATCTGGGCGTTTCCCGTGTTGGACTGCGCAGGTGTTCCGCTCACCGGTGCCGCGGGCACAAAGAAGTTGCTGCCCGCATTCCCCTGCAAGTCCACACCCAGCGTGTGCTGGGTGTTCATCTCGGTCGTGAGTGCCAGGGACATGCGCCCCAGCAGGTTTTCCATCTGGGGCAGATCGTCTTTGAGAAAGCCCATCAGGCCACCCAGACTGCCACCCAGCGCACTGTGCGACATGGTGTGCGATACACCACCCTGGACAAAATCGATCTGGATCTGGGACGGGTCGGTGTTGTCGGCCACCATCGCCAGCTTGTTCGCGCTCTGCCCAAGCACCAGCGGCTGGCTGCCGCCCACAAACACGCTGACGCTGCCGTCGTCGGCCGACACCGTGCTGATCTGCACATACTGGCTGAGCTCCGCCAGCGCCGCGTCGCGCTGATCCAGCAAATCGTTGGGTTGTCCCTGGCCGCCCTGGCTTTCAACCACCTTCAGGTTCAGCCTGGCGATGTCCGAGGCGAGCCGGTTGATGTTGTCGACCGAAGTCTTGGCCTGCAGGCGCCCGCTGTTGACCATGGTGTCGAGCTGGGTGGCGGTATCGCGCATGCGGGCAGCCAGATCATCGGCGCGGGAAATCGCCACCACGCGGGCCGACAAATCGGAGGGAGAGGACGCCACGTCGTTCCAGGCATTGAGCATGGAATTGACCGCAGCGCCCAGCCCCTCTTCCCCAATGGGAAACAAGGATTCCAGCTGGCTCATGCGGGTATAACGCTCGCTGTCGGCCGCAGCCACTGAGCTGGCGACCTGCGCTTCCCGGGTGAGGTAGGCGCTGTGGGACCGTGTCACGTTGGACAGCTCCACACCCTTGCCGAAATACATGCCACCCAGCTGCTGATAACCCGCTGACTGGGTCTGCACCGTCTGGCGCGAATACCCTGCGGTGTTGACGTTGGCAATGTTGTTGCCAATGACCTGCAGGGCCGCCAGGTTGGTGGTGAGGGCGCGGGCGGCGATGTTCAACGAGGAAGACATGTCAGCGGCCCTCGCGTTCGGCAGCGGGAACCCGCCACCACGAGGCCATCAGCACCGCAGACGGCGGCTGTTGCCCGGAGCCGTATGCTGGTCTGAAGACGGCGCGCAAAACAGCGATGACATTGATCACAACGAGCTCCTTTGCAGGCTCAGGGTGGTATTGATGGCCTGACTGAGCTTGGCCGCGTAACGCGGATCGGTGGCATAGCCGGCCTTTTGCAAACCGGTGGTGAAGCCCTGCACCGAGTCCAGCTGGTCCATCACCTGATCGTACCGGGGGCTCTTGCTGATCAGCTTTGCATAGTCGCGGAAAGCATCCTCGTAGGAATCGTAGGCGCGGAACTTGGCCGTGGTCTTGTGGGGGGTGCCATCGCTGTATTCGGTGGTGCGCACCTCGGCCACTTTGCCCTTCCAGCCGCCGGTGGCCTTGATGCCAAACAGGTTGAACGACGGCGAGCCGTCGGCGTGGCGGATCTCGCTCTTGCCCCAGCCGGTTTCGTGGCCGGCCTGCCCGATCATGTAGCTCGCGGGAATGCCGGAATCCCGCGACACCGCTTCAGCGGCCTGGCTGTGCTGGCTCACAAACCCAGCCTGCCGTGAGTTGCCCGACGCGCGCGAGACGGTGCTGCCGCCCGGAATCAGGGGTGCTTCCGACATCTTGGCCGAGGGCACAGAGGTCGTCGTACCGCCTTTGCCGCCCTGGTCGGTGATTTGCAGGCTGAGCTGGCGCTCGATCGCGCTCGACAGGCCGCCGGGCAAGCCCGACATTTGCGTCGCAAACTGCTGATCCAGCAGGTCGTTGCCCAGGCTGCTGCCCTGACCCTCCAGCATGCCCGATTTCATGGTTGCTTCGCGCATGCTCTTGATCACCTCACGCATGAACAAGGCTTCGAACTGCTTGGCCGCCTGCTTGAGCGCCGCCTTGCCTTCGTCGCCCGACTGGGTGGCCTGGTACTTCAGACCGTTCAGCGACGAGGGGTCTGCCGACAAAGCCTGCTGCATGCCCATCGATGCCGTGTTCACACCCAGGCCCTCCCCTGCGGCGCCGAAGAGCGGCGATGCGACACGGCCTCAACCCGCAACATGCCCGTGATGTGCCCGCCACCGAGTTGCGAAGCACACAAACTGGCGCCGATAGGGCCAACCAGACGACCCAACATCCGGCGCGAAATGTCTGAACCGAGAACGCCGCCGATCCGGCTCTGCCGGTCGGCCAGCGTTGCCCCCTTGAGGGGGAGACGCGAAGCGGCGCAGGGGTGGAACCTCATATCACTTCCAGCTCGGCGTTCATCGCGCCGGCGGCCTTGATGGCCTGCAGGATGGCCAGCAGGTCCTGAGGCGTGGCGCCCAGGCCGTTGAGCATGCGCACGAGGTCGGACAGCTTGGGCGTAGCATCCATCTGCACCAGCGCTCCACCGTCCTGCGTGATCTTGATATCGGTTTTTGCGGCAGCCACGGTCTGGCCGCCCGACAAAGGGTTGGGCTGGCTCACCACCGGCGTGGAGCTGATGCTCACCGACAGGTTGCCATGGGCCACGGCACAGGGCCCGATGGTGACTGCGCCGTTCATCACGATGGATCCGGTTCGCGTGTTGATGATCACCTTGGCGGCCGGAGCGCTGGTTTCCAGCTGGATTTCCTCCACTTCGGCGAGAAAGCTCACACGGGCATTGGGATCGACGGGTGCGCGCAAACGCACCAGACGCGCGTCCATGGCGTTCGCCGTGCCCTTGCCCAGCTGGGCGTTGATGGCTTCGGCCACCCGCCGGGCGGTCTGGAAATCGGCGGCATTGAGACCCAGGTCGATGGTGTCACCCAACGCAAACGCCGTGGGCACTGTGCGCTCCACTTGTGCACCAGCGGGAATGCGACCCGCACTCAGGTGGTTGATCTGTACCTTGCTGCCCCCCCCCGAGGCGCCAGCGCCCCCCACGAGCATATTGCCCTGGGCCAGCGCATAGATTTCCCCATCCACACCCTTCAGTGGCGTGGTGATCAGGGTGCCGCCGCGCAGGGACTTGGCATTGCCCATGGACGACACGGTGACATCGATCATCTGCCCGGGCTGGGCAAAGGCCGGCAAATTGGCGGTGACCAGCACGGCCGCCACGTTCTTCATCTGGAACTTGCCGTCAGCGGGCAGCGTCAGACCCAACTGCTGGAGGTAGTTGCTCATGCCCTGGGAGGTGTAAGCCATCTGGTTGGTCTGATCACCCGTTCCGTCCAGCCCCACCACCAGGCCAAAACCGGTGAGCTGGTTGGTGCGCACGCCCTGCACCGCCGCCACTTCCTTGATGCGAATCGCATGGGCTTCGAGCGGCCAGCCCAGCCACACCGCGCCAGTCACCAGCAACAAGCTGCAAACCACCATTCGACACACGCGCATCAGCCAGCGTTCGCGCTGACCGAACAGGCGGCGGTTGAATGCGGTGGTGAAAGCAGGTGCTTGTTTCATGGCTTCCATGCTAGGGGAGCATCAGAAGGGGAAAACGCTCAAAAAGGCCCGTGACAACCAGCCAATTGAAAGCGCTTCGTCCACCGGGCCTCGTCCTCGCGATTCGATGCGGGCGTTGGCCACCTGGGTAGACGCCACCGTGTTGCCGGGCTTGATGTGACGCGGATCGACCGTGCCGGAGAAACGCAAGACATCCACGTTGTTGTTGACACCGATCTGTTTGTCACCGGCCACCAGCAGGTGACCGTTGGGCAAAACGTCTTGTACCGTCACGGTGATCACACCGGAAAAATCGTTGGCATTGGCGTTGTCACCCGAGCCCGCGAAGGTGTTGCTGGAGTCGGCTCCCAGGGTCAGGTTGTTGACCTTGGCCAGATCGGCCGGTTTGATCAGGGGAACGGCCGTGACCGATCCACCTACGCTGCCGCTGCGGTCCAGGTTGGACGACGACGACTGGTTGGCGCTCACTTTTTCAGTGATCTGGATGGTGAGGGTGTCGCCTGGCCACCGCGCGCGCGGATCTTCGAATCCGGGCCTGTAGCCCCGGGCCTGAAACAGGCTGCCATTGGTGGGCGTGCCCCAGGCCTTGGTGTGGGTGTAGTCGATGGGTTTGACGGGCGCAAAGTCCACCGGCGCGCTTTGGCATGCACCCAGCAACACCGCAGCCCCCAGCCAGGCCACCCGGCCCAGGTTGAACACGAAATACATCACAGCTTCACGCAAGGACATGGTGGACTTTCGAAACGCTTCGAATGATTCGCTTACAGCTGTGCCAGGCGCTGCAGCATCTGGTCGCTGGTCTGGATCGCTTTGGAGTTCATCTCGTAGGCGCGCTGGGTCTGGATCATGGTCACCAGCTCCTGCACCACATTGACGTTGGAGGTCTCCACATAACCCTGCATGAGCTGCCCCATGCCGGTGCTGCCGGGGGCGCCGGTGATCGGATTGCCCGAAGCCACACTTTCTGCGTACAGGTTGCCACCCAGCGGCTCCAGGCCGGCCGGGTTCACGAAACTGGCCAGCTCCAGGGTGCCCACCTGCTGCGGCGTGGCGTTGGCCGGCAATTTCACCGTCACCACACCGTCTTTGCCCACCGTGATGCTCTGGGCATCCGCAGGGATGGTGATACCGCCGGCCACGGTCAGTCCACTGGAGGTCACCAGCCGGCCATCGGCGTCGACCTGCAGACTGCCGTCCCTGGTGTAACCGGTGGTGCCGTCGGCCAGGTCCACCTGCAGAAAACCGCTCCCGTTCACCGCCAGATCCAGCTGATTGCCCGACTGCTGCAAGCTGCCTTGCGAGAACGACCGCGAGGTGGCCACGGTGCGCACACCCAGCCCCACCTGCAAACCGGTGGGCAGGTTGTTTTGTTCGGTGTCGGCCGCGCCCACCTGGCGCAAGTTCTGGTACATCAGGTCCTCGAACACGGCGCTGGAACGCTTGAAACCATTCGTCGAAACGTTGGCCATGTTGTTGGAAATCACGTCCAGCTGGGTTTGCTGGGCCTGCATGCCGGTCTTGGAAATCCACAGCGAATTGATCATGGTGTGCTCCGGGAAATGGGGTGGTCGTGTTCAGTGCGAATCAGCCGTTCATGCTGAGCAACTGGCTGGCGGTTTTGTCGTTGGTTTCGCCGTTTTGCAGCATGCGCATCTGCAATTCGAACTGGCGCGAGACGGCGATCATGCCGACCATCGCCTCGATGGGATTCACGTTGCTGCCCTCCAAAGCACCGCTCTGCACGCGGGCCTGCGCGTCGCCCGGCAGCGGCTGCCCTTGCCCCCCCCGAAACAGGCCGTCGACACCCCGCTGGAGGGTGTTTTCTGCATCGGGCGTCACCAGCTTGAGCTTGCCCAGGCTTTGTGGCGGCGCTTCGCCCACGCGTGCGTTCACGGTGCCGTCAGACCCGATCTCGAGCTGTGCGTTGTTGGGCACCACGATGGGCGCACCGCCTTCGCTCAAAATCGTGTAGCCCTGGGCCGTCACCAGGGAGCCATCGGCATTCACTTCGAACGCCCCGGCCCGGGTGTAGGCCTCGATACCGTCCAGGCCTTGCACACCAAAATAGGCATTGCCCTTGGCGGCGACATCCAGGTTGCGCCCTGTGGGGTTGATCGGCCCTGGCGCGTCCAGATGGCCCGCCGTGGCTTCCAGCGCAAACACCCGCGTGGTGGATCCGTCCCCGCGCACCGGTACCGCGCGAAACGTCGCCAGCTCGGCCCGAAAACCAGGCGTGGAAGCATTGGCCAGGTTGTTGGCCAGGATCTGCTGCCGCTGCGAAGTGGCGTTAGCGCCGGTCATGGCGGTGTAGATCATGCGGTCCATATCGGGCTCCGGAAACGTTGAACGCAAAGGCGTTTGGAAAAGATGCGGCCTCTGCGCAGACCTGCGTCCCAAGCGAGGGCACCGCCGGACCGGCTTTGCCGGGCGGCCAGTGCCGCCCCCTTGAGGGGGTGACGCGAAGCGGCGCAGGGGTGGGTCATG
>JBFHEQ010000125.1:0-8221 GCA_041584075.1 Hydrogenophaga sp. | reverse complement strand
CTGGGGGTGGTTTCGCTGGTGGCTTGTGGTGGCGGGGCGGAAACCTCCGACGGAGCGAAGCGCACAAGGTCAGAGACTTCGGTCGCTGAGGGTGTTGAGGGTGTTGAGCTTGCGCGCGATGAGCGGATCCCCGCGGCTGACGAAACCATCGCCCAACTCAGGCGTGGCGCACAACTGAACAGCGAAGAGCTGGCGCAGATTGCCAAGACCGGTATCTTGCCCAGGCCGTTTGACGGCAAGCTGTTGAGCGGCGCCGAGCAGGGCAGCGAGCAATCGGGTCCGATGGGCAATGCCGGTGCAGACAAAGCGAAAGCCATGGGCCCCACCAAAAGTGCGGCCTCCCGCGTACCGGTGTTCCGGTTTTTCAACAACAACACGAGCGCCCACTTTTTCACCACCAGCACCGCAGAGCGGGACAACGTGCAGGCCACCCTGCCGTTCATGAGCTACGAGGGACCGGCTTTTTACAGCAGCGCCACCACCGTCCCTGGCTTGAGCCCGGTACACCGCTTCTACAACACGCAAACCGGTGTGCACTTTTACACCATCAGCGAAGCTGAGCGCGCCAACGTGGCGGCGAATTTACCGCAGTTCAACTACGAGGGCGTAGCCTACTACGCGAGTACCCTGGCAGGCACAGGCTATGTACCGCTCTACCGGTTCTTTTATGGCAGCAAGGGCTTTCATTTTTACACCAACAGCTTGAGTGAACGCGACAGCATCATCGCTTCGCTGCCTCAGTACAGCTACGAAGGCGTGGGTTATTACGTTTTGGGCAGCGACTGGCAAACGCCGGCTGTTCCGCACACGGGGGTGACCAGCCAGTGTTTCGAGTCAGGTCGGGTTGATATGGTTTTGGATTGCAGCACCAGCAATGTGCTGAACCTGAATGACGAGCAAGACGCACACCGAACAGCAGTCAATCCCATGAGCTACAGCGCTGTGAATGGGTTTCCGCTGACCAGCTGTGTGAAAGATAACTTGACCGGCATGATCTGGGAGGGCAAGGAGCCCAGCGGTGTCCGCGCGGGTACGCTGAGCTTCACCCATTTGGGCAATGGCAGTCCGGGAGACGTCAGTGCCTACGTCAGCATGGTCAACGCCCAGAACTTGTGCGGCTTCGACGACTGGCGCCTTCCGACGGTTGAAGAGTTGCAGGGGCTTTTGAATTTCGAAACGTACACCGGTGCCCGGATTGCTGCGGCCGCATTCCCCAATACAACGGCAACGGTCTACTGGACGTCGGAGTTGAAGGCAGGCGCTGACAGGGCCTGGTGGATTGACTTCTCGCAAGGCAGTATTGGCCATGGGGCTCGTTCGTCCCTGTTTTCCGTCCGCTTGGTGCACGGCGCAGTTTGGAGCGGGTCTCGCTATGTGGTGGGCACCGAACCCTACGCCGGCGACGAGGCCAACAACGCAGTGCTGGACCGCAAGACGGGTTTGACCTGGCGCAGGTGCATGCAAGGACAAGCCTGGGCGGGCAACACGTGTACCGGGGCGCCAGAGACGTTTCTCCATCAAGCCGCTTTGAGCCACACCAACAGCCAGACCGGTTGGCGGCTGCCCAACATCAAAGAACTGGCCAGTTTGGTGGACCGCACGACTCAAGCGCCGGCCCACGACCAGACGGCATTTCCGGGCAGCACACCCGATTACCTTTGGTCGTCCACGCCCAGTTGGCAGTCAGGCTATGCCTGGAACGTCGTTGTCGACAGTGGCGCTGTCGCCTACAACTACCGATTGAACGAAATGGGGATTCGATTGGTTCGCATGAGTCAGTGATGGCTCCGGTGCTCCGGCTGGTGTCGCAAGAAGCCAGGCTTGGTGCTGCTGACGGCAGGTGCTGTGCTTGCCGTTTGAAGTCTTGGGAAGACATTTGCCTTTGTTCAGGAGAAAACCATGACGGCCACCATGCGCCATCCATCAGGGCCCTTCGCTCGTTTCAGGGATCCCGGTGTACTCGCCTTGGCCTGTTGTGCCAGTGTCGTCTTGCTCAGCGCGTGTGGCGGCGGCCAGGAGGATTCGGGCGGCGCGGACGCAGCCACGAAGGCGGATCCCACAGCGGCTTTCACAACCACCACCCCGGCGCAAACCGTACCTGAGCTCAAACGGGGGGCGCACCTGAACCGTTCCGAGCTCGAAGTGGCCGAGCAACAAGCCCGGGCAGCCGATACATCCCCATCGCAGGCCGCGCTCGATAACGTTGAGACCGGCGAGATCGCCGCCAAGAGCGCCTACTTGTCGGGCGCTGTGGCGCGCAAAGCGCTGGCCGTGCGCATCCCCGTTTACCGCTTCTCCAACAGCAGCACTGGCGCCCACTTCTTCACCACGAGCACCGCCGAGCGAGACAACGTGGTCGCCACCCTGTCGCCGCCCTTCAGCCTGGAAGGCGAAGCCTTCTCGGTGGCCAGCGCTTTTTCACCCGGCTTGAGCTCGGTGCACCGCTTCTACAACACACAGACCGGTGTGCACTTCTACACCATCAGCGAAGCCGAGCGCGCCAATGTGGTGGCCAGCTTTCCGCACTTCAGTTACGAAGGCGTGGCCTACCACGCCAGCCAGGTGGCTGGGGCCGGGCTGACGCCGTTTTACCGATTTTATGTACCGGGTAAAGGCTTCCATTTCTACACGGCCAACGAGGCCGAGAAAGACAACATCATCGCCAACCTGGCTGCCACCTACAGCTATGAGGGGGTTGGGTATCACGTGCTGGCCAGGGACTGGCGGGCCGAAAAACTGCCCCACACCGGCATCACGAGCAGCCAGTGTTTTCAGACGGGCAGCAATGTACTGACGGTTTGTAGCGGAGCGCCAGTGACCGCCCTCAATGCGCGGCAGGACGGGAACCGTACCAACATCAATCCCATGTCTTACAGCACGGTGGGTGGGCATGCGCTGACCCAGTGCGTCCAAGACAGCATTACGGGCTTGATCTGGGAAGGAAAAGAAGCCAACGGTGATCGGGCGAGTGGCAAGACCTACACCCACTTGAGCAACGGACTGGACGCGGACACCAGCGGCTACGTGGCGCATGTAAACACGGTTGCTCTTTGCGGCTTCAATGACTGGCGCCTGCCCACACGACAGGAGCTTTTGACCCTCATGCGTTACGGTGTCAGTACGGCGCCATTTATCAACACCACCTGGTTTCCGAACACGGCCGAAAGTGAACACTGGAGTGTTGAGTTGGACAGTGCCGACAACACACGAGCTTGGTATGTTAGCTTCCAGTTCCGGCAGTCAAACGTGAGTGAGCGGTCGAATGTCAAGTCGGTGCGATTGGTGCGTGGCGCTCTCCCTATAGGGCCGCGTTTCAGCTACAGCACGGTTGCCTACGGCGTTGACGGGGCCAACAACGCGGTCAATGATGCCTGGACAGGGCTGCAGTGGCGCCGCTGCGAGCAAGGCCGGTTCTGGAGTGGTAGCGCTTGTACGGGCACGCGCAGTCAATTCGAGCACGAACAAGCGCTAGCTCATGCTCAGATCCACAGCGACTGGCGGATGCCTAACGTCAAAGAGCTCAGCAGCTTGGTGGACCTGAGTCCGAGTAGCGGCGCAGTGCGCATTGATCCGATAGCGTTTCCAGGTGCTAGCCACTTGAGTTACTGGTCGTCGTCTCCCGTGGTGCAAGGCTCCACCAATACCTCCCTGAATGCGTGGATCGTCACACTCTACAGTGGCACTGTCTACGCTACTGCCCGGGATAGCAACCACGCGGTACGCTTGGTACGTACCAGTCCCTGATTGGGGTTGGCGCAGCCACTTTGGGTCTCAATCTTAAGGAATGAACGCCATGAATCAAGCTCCAGCCCCCCGCGGCTGCCATTTCCTGCGTTGGTGGCCTGCTGTGGCATTCTTTGGGCTACTCGCAGCTTGCGGTGGCGGCTCTTCTGCTGATGTGGTGGATGCCAAGGTGGGTTCGTTCACCAGAAGCGGCATAAACGAAGGACCGCCCAACGCCAGCCAGGCCGAGTTCGCGCGAAGCGCTGAGCTGAGCAGTGCCGAGTTGGCCGCCGCAGAAGACCGGGCTCAAGCCGCCGACGGCTACCCAACACCAACAGCCCTCAATGACCTGAAAACCGGCCAGATCGCCGCCAAGAGCGCCTACCTGTCGGGCGCTGTGGCGCGCAAAGCCCTGGCCGTTCGCATTCCCGTTTACCGCTTCTCGAACAGCAGCACCGGCGCCCACTTCTTCACCACCAGCACCACCGAGCGCGACAACGTGGTCAACACCCTTTCGCCACCCTTCAGTCTGGAGGGCGAAGCCTTCTCGGTCGCCAGTGCTTACTCGCCCGGCCTGAGCCCGGTGCACCGCTTCTACAACACGCAAACCGGTGTGCACTTCTACACCATCAGCGAAGCCGAGCGGGCCAACGTGGTGGCCACGCTGCCCCACTTCAGCTACGAAGGTGTGGCCTACCACGCCAGCCAGGTGGCCGGCGCTGGGTTGATTCCGTTCTACCGGTTTTATGTGCCGGGCAAAGGCTTCCACTTCTACACGGCCAACGAGGCCGAGAAAGACAACATCGTCGCCAACCTGTCTGCCACCTACAGCTTTGAGGGGGTGGGGTATCACGTGCTGGCCAGCGACTGGCGGGCCGAGAAGTTGCCCCACACGGGCATCAACAGCAGCCAGTGTTTTGAGGCCGGCAGCAACACGCTGGTGAACTGCAATGGATTCCTGGCGACCGACTTCAACCCCGAGCAGGACGGTCACCGTGCCAACATCAATCCGATGAGTTACAGCGCGGTGGGTGGGCGGCCGTTGAGCATTTGTGTCAGGGACAACGTCACGGGACTGGTCTGGGAAGGAAAGGACGCCACCGGCACTCGAGCTGGTAGCAACACCTACACCAACCTGGACAACGGCCTGGCCAGCGACGCCAGCGGATATGTGGTCGCGGCGAATACGGCCAACTTGTGTGGCTTCAATGACTGGCGCCTGCCCTCGATTCGCGAACTGTCCAACATTGTTGATCACAGCCGCGGCACGGCGCCCAAGATCAACACCGCGTGGTTCCCGAACACGGTCGCCAACAATTACTGGAGCGCAGAGTTGGAGAGCACCAACAACGCCAATGCGTGGTACGTGGACTTTCAATACGGATATGTCTACTTCGAAGCTCGATCCGCTGTCAGGGCGGTGCGACTGGTGCGGGGTTACTCCCCCAGCGGATCACGCTTCACCTACAGCACGGTGGCCTACGGGACTGACGGTGCCGGTAACGTCGTGAACGACGCCTGGACAGGTTTGCAATGGCGCCGCTGTGAGGAAGGTCGGGTTTGGAGTGGAAGTGCTTGCACAGGCACGTCGGGTACCGTCTACACCCACGAACAGGCGCTCGCACACGCCCGTAGCCAAAGTGGCTGGCGGCTGCCCAATATCAAGGAACTCAGCAGTTTGGCAGACCTGAGCGTAAGCAGCGGCCCGCGCATCCATGCCACGGCGTTTCCCGGTGCCAGTGGGACCACGACCTGGTCATCGTCCCCTTCAGTGGAAAACCCCAGCTTGGCCTGGGCCTTCTGGCTCGCCAGTGGCGACGTGTACAGCACCCCCCGTAGCTACTTCTACGCGGTTCGCCTTGTCCGGGCCAGTCCCTGATGGGGGACTCAGCCGTTTTCGATGCGCCGCCTCGAAGTCCCGGTTGTGGTCGTTCATGATGGGCGCAGGGTGGGCATCGCCATGAGCGCCGAAATCCGGTGCCAGATTTTCAGGCGTTCATCTTCTGTTGCTGGCCATCGAGGCGCAATGGTTCCTCCGTGCGGGGTAGCGGCGAGCCCGGTTTGAGGACCCTATGGGCCGTTCGGCCTATTGTCGGAACAGTCCGCCTTGTGAGCCAATGGTGTTACACCTTGTCGAAGGGTGCTGACACATGCATCTGCCAGCTGGTCCGGTGCCGAGACCCTCCGGCGCGGTGTCGTCTGCCCGGCGAAGCTGCACACGCGCTTTTGTTCGGGGCACATCACCAGGATGCGAACACCATGACCCGAACCCAACCTGTTCATTCCGGCCGCACCCAGTGGCAGCCGCCGACTGCCGTCAGCCATTTCTTGACGTGCCTGAGCAGTTGTTTGCTCGTGTCGGCGATGGTGGCCTGCGGTGGCGGGGAGAAAGGAGCGTCGCTTGAGTTGGCTGCCCAGACTGGCGACGCCCAGGGCGCGCAAGCCTTTGCAGCACCAGAGTCCGATGCAATGACCCGGGCCCGATTGCAGGAGGGTGCCCGCCTCAATGCAGCGGAGCTGGAGGCCATTGCGAAAGCCGGTGTGCTGCCCACGCCCTTTGACGGCCAGCTGCTCAGTGGCACAGAATCCGGCGCGGCGATTGTCACCCAGTCGATGGGCGAAGCCAAAAGCGCGGCTTCCCGCACGGCTGTCTACCGCTTCTTCAATACGCAAACCAGCGCCCACTTTTTCACCACCAGCGTCACCGAGCGGGACAACGTGCAAGCCACTTTGCCCCACATGACCTACGAAGGCCCGGCGTTTTATGCCAGCGGCAGCGCGGTCCCTGGCTTGAGTCCCGTTCACCGCTTTTACAACACCCGCAACGGCGTTCACTTCTACACCATCACCGAGTCCGAGCGGGCGCACATTGCTGCGACCCTTCCTCACTTCAGTTACGACGGAATTGCCTATTACGCCAGCACACTGGCTGGCACGGGTTACACACCGCTGTACCGGTTTTTTTACGCTGCGCGGGGTTTTCATTTCTACACCAACAGCGCAGCAGAAAAGGACAACATCATGGCGACCTTGCCGCAGTACAGCTACGAGGGCGTGGGCTACTACGTGCTGGGCAGCGACTGGCAGACGCCCTCTGTGCCGCACACAGGCATCACCGAGAACCAGTGTTACCAGGCGGGCAGCAATACCCTGGTGGCCTGCAGCACTGCCGGTGCATTGGCGTTGAACCCGCAGCAAGATGGCCACCGCACAGCCATCAACCCCATGAGCTACAGCGATCTCGTCTCAGGGTACTTTGGCACATTTCCCGTCATTTTTCCTTTGTACTTCCCCAGGACGGATTGCGTGCGCGACAACGTGACCGGCCTGGTCTTGGAGGGCAAGGCGGACGGCGGCATGCGGGCGGGCTCCAACAGGTACACCAACTATGGAGATGGCCGGGCTGGTGACGTCAGCGCATATGTCAACACCGTCAATGCCATGAACCTTTGCGGCTTCAACGATTGGCGCTTGCCCCAGGTGGAAGAGCTTCATGGTTTGATGGCGTATGGAGAGAGCCTCACCCTTGTCGACCCAGCGTATTTTCCAAACACCCCTGGCCAAGAGCATTGGTCCGTCGATGCATATGTTTCCGTTCCCGGTACCAAGTGGACGGTGGACTTTTGGACGGGAGGTCCAAACAGTCGGAGTGTCAGCTCCATAGAGAATGTTCGGCTGGTCAGAGGCGCGCCCTGGACTGGCTCGCGGTACCTGATCACGAGCGTGCACTACCTGACTGACGGTGCCAACAATGCGGTCGTTGATCGCAAGACTGGATTGACGTGGCGTCGTTGCCTTGAAGGCCAGTTCTGGACGGGAAGTGCCTGTGCCGGGTCAGCGACCAGCTTCAGCCATCCCAACGCGTTGATCCGAGGTGCCAGCATCGCCGGTTGGCGCTTGCCCAACATCAAAGAACTCGCCAGCTTGAGTGACCTTTCGCGGGAGATTCCCGCGCTGGATGAGCGCTTCTTTCCAGGCGCCGACGGTGGATTCGACACTTGGTCGTCCACGCCCCGACTGGGCGTTTCTGCATACGCCTGGTCTCTAGCTTCCAATAACGGCAATTTCAGCCCACGCCTACGCACCAGCAATCTGGCGGTTCATTTGGTGAGGACGGACCCGTGATGCAAGAGCTCGCTGTTGGCGTTTTCGGACGGTCCATCAATGCCCAAAACCAAGTGCGCGCCATGAGAAACCAAAACAACAACACAAAAATCCCTCAACAGCTTTGCACTTTGGTGCCGTGGGTCTGTGCGTTCGTTGCCATATTGTCACTCGGCGCTTGCGGCGGTGGATCAAACGAATTCAGCGCTACCGAGAAAAACCAGAACGCTCAAACCACCAAAGATACTGGTTGGAACGTGGGCTTGGGATTGCCCCTCACCCATGCCAATCCCAGCGCTCAGACTGTCGCATTGCAGGAGGAAGGCGCGCGCCTGAGTGCGGCTGAACTGGTGGAAATCACCAGGACAGGTGTGCTGCCCGAGTCTTTTGAGGG
>JBFHEQ010000124.1:0-8242 GCA_041584075.1 Hydrogenophaga sp. | reverse complement strand
GGGTTTAAACGCGTAATACTGTGTTGTCATGGTTCAACCCTCCCGCTTGCCGAGCAGGCCGCGGGGCCGGAATATCAGAATCAGTACCAGGAAGAGGTACGGCAGGATGGGCGCCGCCTGTGACAGCGTGAGCTTCACGTAGGAGTTGTCGCGCACGGCATCCGACAAGCTCAGGCCCAGCTGGTCTGCCACCGTCAGCAACGAGAATTCGAAAGCCACGGCAAAGGTCTGAACAATGCCGATCAGCAAGGAAGCCACGAAGGCGCCGGACAGGGAGCCCATGCCCCCCACCACCACCACCACAAAGATGATGGAGCCCACCGTGAACGCCATGGACGGCTCGGTCAGGAAGGTGCTGCCACCAATGACGCCCGCCAGGCCAGCCAGGGCACAGCCGGCACCAAACACCAGCATGAAGACCCGGGGCACGTTGTGCCCCAGCGACTCCACCGTCTCGGGGTGTGTCAGCGCAGCCTGAATCACCAGGCCCACGCGGGTTCGCGTCAGCAGCAACCAGATCGACACCAGCATCACCAGGGCCACCAGCATCATGAAACCGCGGGTGGCGGGAAAAGGCGAGCATACGACGCGCACCGCAGCATCCGCCGCACTGCACATCTCGGGCGTTGCCCGGCCCCACACCATGCTCAGCCCTTCGTTGGCGTTGTTGATCAGGGTCAGCATCGGGCCACGCAGCACTTCCGGCGGACGGAACTCCACCGCAAGCCGGCCCCAGATCAGCTGCACCAGTTCCACGATCACATAAGACAGACCAAACGTGATCAGCAATTCGGGCACATGGCCGAATTTGTGGACCTTGCGCAGAAAGTACTTCTCAAACAGGGAGCCCAGCAGGCCAACAACGATCGGGGAGATGACCATGGCGGGCCAGAAGCCCACAAACTGGGCCACCGTGTAACCGACATAGGCACCCACCATGTAAAAGCTGGCATGGGCGAAGTTGAGCACCCCCATCATGCTGAAGATGAGCGTCAGCCCCGAACTCAACATGAACAGCAGGAGCCCGTAGCTCACGCCGTTCAACATTGAAATGATGAAGAACTCCATTTCGTCAGACCTTCCTGAACGTTATCCAAAAAAGAACCCGAACGGTGACCCGCTCGGGCTCTGTGCGGTGAGCGCGTTGTTTACGGACGCTTCATATCGCAGCTGGTTGGTGTGCTCGACACGTAGTTGGGATACTCGGCCACCGGCTCCATGGTCATGCCCGTCTTCTCTGGGCTGTAGGGGTACTTGGCGCTGGCCTTTTTCCACACACCCATATAGAGCTTTTGCTGCAACTGGTGGTCTGTCTTGCGCATTTCCACTTCGCCGTTGTAGCTCTCAACCTTCAGGCCTTCCATCGCCGCAGCCACCTTCACCGGGTCGGTCGACTTGGCTTTGGCCATGGCAGCACCCAGCATCTCGAAGATGCGGATCGTCGAACCGGTGTAGAAGTCGTCATCGTACTTGGCGTTGAACTCCTTCATCCACTTGTCCATCTGCCCACCCATGTTGTAGTGGTTGTAGGCGATCTGGTAGACGCGGCCTTCGCCGTTGGTTCCCATGGCGCTCGGCGTACCGGTCACGCCAGCGTAGTAGGTGAAGAACTTGCCGTTGTAACCACCCTGGTTGGCGGCCTTGATCAACAGCGACAGGTCGGAACCCCAGTTGCCCGTGATCACGGTGTCAGCGCCCGAGGCCTTGATCTTGGCGATGTAGGGCGCGAAGTCGCGCGTCTGGGCCAGAGGATGCAGGTCCTCACCAACAAATTCGATATCGGGACGCTTGCGCTTCAGTGCCTCCTTGCCGAACTTCACCACCTGATGGCCGTGGGAGTAGTTCTGGTTGAGGAAGTACACCTTCTTCACATCGGGCTGGGTTTTGATGAAGCTGGCAATGGCTTCCATTTTCATGGAGGTGTCAGCATCAAAACGGAAGTGCCAGTAGTTGCACTTGCTGCCGGTCAGATCGGGGTCCACCGCCGAGTCGTTGAGGTAGATCACCTCTTTACCCGGGTTGCGGGCATTGTGCTTGGCCACAGCATCCACCAGGGCCAACGCCACCGAGGAGCCATTGCCCTGGATGATGTACCGGGCGCCCTGGTCAATGGCGGCTTTCAATGCGTTCAGGCTTTCGGCTGGGCTCAGCTTGTTGTCGATCGCCGAAACCTCGAAGTTCACGCCAGCAGGATTGCCCTTGCCGCTGAACTTTTCAGCAAAAAACTCGTAGCCCTTGATCTGGCTCACACCCACTGGCCCCAGCAGGCCTGTCAATGGATCGATGCGCACCATTTTCACAGTCTCGCCACTTTGGGCGAACGATGCTCCAGCGCAAGCCACCAGCGACGCGGCAGCAATCAGCTTCACAGACAGTTTCATTCCTAGGTCTCCTTGTTGACGAATGGATGCCCACAGATTAGAGGCATATCTTCCAAATCGACTAGGGGATTGCCCTCACAACCTATCGCTCAGGTGACTCCTTTGAAGAGAAAAATGCGTCTCCACGTGATTCACCGGATCGGTCGAACGCCGCAGAATGCCTGGCGTTCGCGCTATGGCCGCCGCATCTGGCAGCGCAGAGGCCCTGCCAGCCTGCCTGCTTCAAAGTGGCTCACTGGCGCAAACGTGAAACCCGTTTCCTCTGACGACACCGGGTATTCAGCACTGACCTTTTGCCATCGCGCGATGTACACCCCGGTCTGCAGCTGGTGATCGTCGGGATTGACTTGGACTGGCCCGTTGAAGCCTTTGAAAAGCATGCCACTGATGCGCGCTGTGACCCGTGCGGCGTCGGTCGATCCGGCGAACCGCATGGCATGGATCAACATGGCTATGCCATCGTAGGCGGCATAGACGACAAGGTCCTCACCCGTCTTGCGTCGAAACGCCTGGGCCAGCGGCCTCAGCGGGCCTGATTGGCTGGTGTGGCCACTGGCCACCTGAAAGACCGGAAAGCGGCGCTGCGGGTGAGACAGCGCCACGGGCACCCCCGACAAACTGGGGTAGTAGGCATAGAGCGGTGTATCGGCCTGTTCTTCGATCATGCAAGCCACCAGCGCCTGAAGGTCGCTGCCCCAGTTGCCTGTGACCAGGGCTTGCGTGCCCATCGCTTTCACCCGCTTCACAAAGGGGGTGAAGTTCTGCGCCTCAAACGGCGGATGAAGTTCATCGCCCACCACACGGATCCGGGGCGCCCACTGCTTGAGCGCCTCCTTCATATACTGGGAAACCTGTTGCCCGTGGGCATAGTTCTGGTTCAGCAGATAGACCCGTTCGAGCCCCGGCTGGCTGGCGAAATAGCGAGCCAGTGCCTGCGTCTTCATCGACGTGTCCGCGTCGATGCGAACATGCCAGTAGCTGCACTGCGCCTGGGTCAGCTCCGGATCCATGGCGGCGTAATTGATGAACAGAACCACTCGGTCCGGATGCCGCAGGTTGTGGCGCTCCACCGCCTCCAGGATCACGGCCGCCACACCCGACCCATTGCCCTGCACGATGTAGCGGAACCCCTGGTCGATCGCCGCCTTCAGTGCGTTGAGGCTCTCCTGAGGCGAGCCCTTGTTGTCAAAGCCAGCCACGGTCATGCGCACGCCCGCGGGATTGCCCTCTGCGGCAAGGGCATTGGCCATGAATTGCCAACTGCGCAAACCATTGCGGCCGATGTCCGCAACCGGCCCCGACAAGGGGTCGATATAGGCTATGCGCACGTGCTGTCCCGCCAGAGCGTTCGCCGCCGTCGCTGGCGTGGCCATCCAGCCCAGGCCCGCAGCCAGCCAGCCCAGGCTGCCCCGGCGCGTGGTTGCCAGGGCAGGCGAGCCTGTCTGGTGCGGCGTTGGTGCCACCGTGCCCTGGCCGATCAGGCGGTCGCTGTGGGCAACACGTAGTCTTTCAATTGCTGGCGCAGGGTCATCTTCTGCATTTTCCCCGTGGCACCCAGCGGAATGGCCTCCACAAACACCACGTCGTCGGGGATCTGCCACTTGGCGATCTTGCCCTCAAAGAAGGCGAGCAGCTCTTCGCGAGACACCTCGGCTCCGGGCTTTTTCATCACCACCACGATCGGGCGCTCGTCCCACTTGGGGTGTTTCATGCCAATGCAGGCCGCCATGGCCACCGACGGGTGGGCCATGGCAATGTTCTCGACATCGATGGAGCTGATCCATTCGCCGCCCGACTTGATCACGTCCTTGCTGCGGTCGGTGATCTGCATGAAGCCTTGCGGATCGATGGTGGCCACGTCGCCAGTGGGGAACCAGCCCTTGCCCGCCGCGTCGTAGCGCAGCGGATCGCCGCCCTCACCCTTGAAGTAGCTGGCGATGATCCACGGGCCACGCACCAGCAAATCGCCGTAGGCCTTGCCGTCCCAGGGCAGTTCCTCCCCGGCTTCATTGACGATCTTCATGTCGACCCCATAGACCGCACGCCCCTGCTTGAGCAAGACCTTGGTCTGTTCTTCAGGCGACAAGGCCAATTGTTCGTTCTTCAGCGTGCAGACCGTCCCCAGCGGCGACATTTCTGTCATGCCCCAGGCGTGCAACACGGTGACGCCATAGGTGTCGTTGAAAGCATGGATCATGGCGGGCGGACAGGCCGAGCCCCCGATCACCGTGCGCTTCATCGTGCTGAACTTCAACCCGCCGGCCTGCATATGGCCCAGCAGCATCTGCCAGACCGTGGGCACGCCAGCGGCCATCGTGACCTTTTCCGATTCCAGCAGTTCGTAGATCGACTTGCCGTCCATGGCCGGGCCGGGAAACACCAGCTTGCAGCCCGTGGCGGCAGCGGAGTAGGGAATGCCCCAGGCATTGACGTGGAACATGGGCACCACCGGCAAGACGCTGTCGCGCGCGCTGAGGTTGAGCGAGTCGGGCAAGGCACCGCTGTAGGCGTGCAGAATGGTGGAGCGGTGGGAGTACAGCGCCGCCTTGGGATTGCCCGTGGTGCCGCTGGTGTAGCACATGCTCGATGCGCTGTTTTCGTCCAGCTCGGGCCAGATGTAGGTGCTGTCGCAAGCGCCCATCCACGCTTCATAGCTCTGCAGGCCAGGCACTCCGCTGTCGGCGGGCAACTTGTCTGCATCGCACAATACGATCCAGTGTTTCACGCCCGGGCAATGCTTGACCACGGCCTGCACCAGTGGCAGGAACGTCATGTCAAAACAGATGGCGCGGTCGTCGGCATGATTGATGATCCAGGCCAGTTGTTCGGGGTGCAGACGGGGGTTGAGCGTGTGCAGAACACGGCCGGTGCCGCTGACGCCGAAATACAGTTCCAGATGGCGGTAGCCGTTCCAGGCCAGCGTGGCCACGCGGTCGCCCGAAGAGAGGTGAAGGCCGTCCAGCGCATTCGCCACCTGGCGGGAGCGGCGGGCGATTTCACCCCAGTTGCTGCGGTGGATATCGCCCTCGACCCGCCGTGAGACGATTTCACCCGAAGGGTGGTGACGCTCTGCGTGCACGATCAACGACGAAATCAGCAGTGGTTGGCTTTGCATTTGACCCAGCATGGGGGCATCTCCTTATGAAATCAAAAAACCTTGTGAGTGCGAAAAAAGACCGATCGTTCGCATCATGCCCCAGAGTTTGAGCCATTCCAAGGTGGTGCACCCCAATTGCCCCCGAGCGTCACAAGGAGCAGTCATCCGCGAGACAATCGACACCAACCAGCGCTCCGGCGCCCGATTCTCAGGAGAACAACCATGACTTTCCCGATCCAGAAAACCGACGAAGAATGGCGCGCCCTGCTCGCAGAAAAGGGCGCTGAACCCGGGGCCTTCGACATCACCCGGCGGGCCCACACCGAGCGGCCCTTCACGGGCAAATATGAAACCGTCTGGGCCGACGGCAGCTACCACTGCGTGTGTTGCGGCAACCACCTGTTTGACGCCGGAACCAAGTTCGATGCGGGCTGCGGGTGGCCCAGCTTCTGGAAACCGGTCGAAGGCGCCATCACAGAAATCACCGACCGCAGCCTGGGCATGACCCGGGTTGAAACCGTGTGCAGCCAATGCGGTGCCCACCTGGGCCATGTGTTTGACGACGGCCCTGCGCCCACAGGCCTGCGCTATTGCATGAACTCTGCTTCACTGGAACACGATCCCAAGCCATGAGCGACCCCAGCAGCATCCACGAGCGCACCGATGCCCGGATCACCGAGCTTGAGATCAAGCTGAGCTACAGCGAAGACCTGCTCGACACGCTCAACGCGCTGGTCGCGCGGCAACAGCAAGACATCAGCACGCTGCTGCGCGAAGTGTCGCAGTTGCGCCAGCAAGGCGCAGAGCCAAGCATGGCAGCGGCGTCAAACGTCCGCGACGAGTTGCCCCCGCACTATTGATGGTGTGGACGATGGGGTGAACGGCGCAGCAGCCCGCGGATCGGGTCACGCACCTCAGCCGCCCCCAAAGGATTGCGTTCGCCGCCGCCGCAAATCATAATCTGCACTGCAGAACAAAATTCTGCCAAAATAAGGACCCCAAAAGGCCATGAACCGGGCGCCGCCGCCGTCGGCTCGCCCGGTGTGCGCCTTGGCGACCTAGGGAACCCCTCATGGATCTGAACCTCACGGCCGACACGCCGTTCACCGTCATCGCCGAGCTTGTGAGGGCCCACGCACAGGCGCAACCCGGGCGGCCTGCGCTGCACGACGGCCAACAGGCCGTGAGTTACGCCGCACTGGACGACCAAATGGACCGTGTGGCCGCTGCACTGCAACGCGACGGCCTGCATCCCGGCGACAGCATCGCGATCTGCGCCACTTCATCGTCGCGCTATGCGGCCCTCTTCCTCGGCGCTTTGCGGGCGGGGGTGGTGGTCGCGCCGCTGGCCCCCTCGGTCACCCGCGAGAGCCTGGCTGCCATGCTGCGCGATGCCGGCGCAAAGCGCCTGTTCGTGGACCGCAGCGCCGCCGACCTGATTCCAGACGACATACCGGCAGGCCATGTGGTCTGGCTCGATGACAAGCTTCGCGGCACCCCGTTCAGCGCGTGGCTCGCCGAAGAAGGCGCTCGACCCGCGCCTGTGGACGTGTTGCCCGAGTGGCCGTTCAACATCATCTATTCGTCGGGCACCACCGGCACACCCAAAGGCATCGTGCAGTCGCACGGCATGCGCTGGGTCCATGTGAGCCGAGGCCTGAGCTACGGCTACGGCACCGATACCCGCACCCTGCTTTCCACCCCGCTCTATTCCAACACCACGCTGGTGGTGTTCTTTCCCACACTGGCCTTCGGTGGCTGTGTGCACCTGATGCCGAAGTTCGATGCGGCCCGCTACGCCACCATCGCCGCAGCCGAGCGCATCACCCACACCATGCTGGTGCCGGTGCAATACCAGCGACTCATGGCCCTGCCCGATTTTGACCGGCACGACCTGTCGGCTTTCCAGGTGAAGTTCTGCACCAGCGCGCCTTTTCACGCCGAGCTCAAAGCCGCCGTGGTGAAGCGCTGGCCGGGCGCACTGGTCGAGTTCTACGGCATGACCGAGGGCGGCGGCACCTGCATCCTCAATGCCCACGAACACCCCGGCAAGCTGCACACCGTGGGGCAGCCCGCATCGGGTCATGACATTCGACTGATCGACGAAGACGGCGTGGAGATGGCCGGAGGCGAGACAGGCGAAGTGGTTGGCCACTCACCGGGCATGATGACAAGCTACCACGGCCAACCCGAGAAAACCCGCGAAGCCGAGTGGTTCGACGCCGGGGGCAAGCGCTTCATACGCACCGGCGATGTCGGCCGCTTTGATGCCGACGGCTTTCTGGTGCTCATGGACCGCCGCAAAGACATGGTGATCAGCGGAGGATTCAACGTCTACCCCAGCGATCTCGAAGCCCTGCTGCGCCAGCACCCCGCCGTGACCGACGTGGCCGTGGTCGGCATGCCCTCCGAACAATGGGGCGAAACGCCCGTGGCCTTTGTCGTGCGCGCCCCGGGTACCATGGCAACCGAGCCCGAGCTGCTGGCCTGGCACAACGAGCGCTCCGGCAAGACCCAGCGCCTGTCGGCCCTGCACTTCATCGACGAGCTGCCCCGCAGCGCCATCGGCAAAGTGCTCAAGCGCGAACTGCGCGAACAGTTTTCCGATCCCATCGGTGCCCACGCCACCCCCCAGGTGTCTTGAGCCCTCATTTTTTACCGAATCACAGGAGCTACCCAACATGAAGGTCATCGTCCCCGTCAAACGTGTGGTGGATTACAACGTCAAGGTGCGCGTCAAGAGCGACGGCAGTGGCGTGGACAT
>JBFHEQ010000123.1:0-8247 GCA_041584075.1 Hydrogenophaga sp. | reverse complement strand
TCCTTCAGGCCCAGGACCTGCTCGACACGGCCAAACAGCTCGGCGGCGAAGGCCACTTCTTTGGGGCCGTGCATCTTGGGCTTGACGATTTAGACCGAGCCGGTGCGGCTGTTGCGGATGCCGGCGCTGGCGTCCTTTTGCAGGTCGTGCAGGGCGATGGTGGTGGTGACCATTGCGTCCATGATGCCTTCGGGGATCTCCTGGCCTTCCGCGCCCCAGAGGATGGCGGGGTTGGTCATCAGGTGGCCCACATTGCGCACGAACATGAGACTGCGGCCATGCAGGCGCACGTCGCCGTTGCCTTTGGGGGCCGTGTACAAACGGTCGGCGTTGAGGCCGCGCTTGATCACTTTGTCACCCTTGGGCACGTCTTCCGTCAGGTCGCCCTTCAGGATGCCGAGCCAGTTGCGGTAGGCCAGCGTCTTGTCTTCGGCGTCCACGGCGGCCACGGAATCTTCAAGATCCAGAATCGTGGACAGCGCCGCTTCCACCACCACATCGGCGATGCCGGCGGCGTCGAGCTGGCCGATCGGCTTGCTGCGGTCGATGCGGATGTCGATGTGCAGGCCGTTGTGGACCAGCAGGACGCTGGACACGCCAGCGGCGTCGCCCTGGTAGCCGACGAATTGTGATGGGTCTTTGAGGCCCACGACCTGACCGCCCTTGACCGCGACCTGCAGTGCGCCGTCCTTGACGAAGTACACCGTGGCATCGGCGTGGGAGGCGCCCGCGAGGGGTGCGGTGTCGTCCAGCAGCTGGCGCGCGAAGGCCACGACCTTGGCGCCGCGCTTCTCGTTGTAGCCAGGGCCTTTTTCGCAGCCGTCGGCTTCGGAAATGGCGTCGGTACCGTAGAGCGCGTCGTACAGGCTGCCCCAGCGCGCGTTGGCGGCGTTGAGGGCGTAGCGGGCGTTGAGAATAGGCACCACGAGCTGAGGACCGGCCTGGATGGCGAGCTCGGCGTCCACGTTTTGGGTGGTGGCCTGGGTGTCGGCGGGCGTGGGCACGAGGTAGCCGATGGTCTCGAGGAACTTGCGGTAGCCGGCCATGTCCTTGATCGGGCCGGGGTTGGCCTGGTGCCAGGTGTCGAGCTCGGTCTGCAGGCGATCGCGTTCGGCCAGCAGGGCGGCGTTTTTCGGGGCGAGATCGCTGACGATGGCGTCAAAACCCTTCCAGAACGCCTCGCTGGTCACGCCCGTGCCGGGCAGGACCTGGCTGTTGATGAAGTCGGCCAGCTCGGTGGCGACTTGCAGGCCATGGATGGTGGTGCGGGAGGTGGTCATTTCAAGGGCTCCTTCAATTCAGGGATTCAAAAAAACGGATCAGTCGAAGAACGGCAATACATCCCGCAGGCTGGTGCCGATGCGGTGGGGTTGTGTGCCCAGTTCTTCGAAAGGCAGGTTCAGGCGGTTGACCCACAGGGTCTGGTAGCCGTACCAGGTGGCTGCGAGTGCGTCCCAGGCGTTGCTGCTGACAAACAGGATTTGTCTGGCGGGCAGGCCGCAGGCCTTTTCACCCAGGGCGTAGGCTTCGGGGTGGGTCTTGTACAGGCGGACCGGGTCCACGCTGATGAGGTGGTCCAGCAAGCCATCGAACCCGGCGCTGCGGGTGGACACGCCCAGCATCTGGGCGTCGCCGTTGGACAGGATGCCGGTGGCGACACCACGCTCGCGCAGGGCTTGCAGCACGGCCTTGTTTTCGGGGAACGCCGACAGATGCCGGTACTGGTTCATCAACTGCTCGGCGCGCGCGGCGAAGGCGGGCCAGTCCTGGCGTGAGGCCGGCGCTATCAGTTTGATCGCGTAAGTGAGCGCTTGTCGGGTCAGGTCCCAGAAGGGCTGGTAGTGGGCGCCGTGGTTGCTGGTGGTGACCAGGCGGGTGTACTCGATCTGCTTGTCGCGCCAGACCGTGGACAGGCGTGTGCCCTGGCCGGGGAACAGTTGTTCGGCGAGCAGGCCCACGCTGTACACATCGAACAGCGTGCCATAGGCGTCAAACAGGACGGCGCGGGGTTTTTCCATCCGACCCAGTGTATTGCATCCTTTTCATGTCATTGATTCGGTTATCAGTGATTTATCTGTGTCTATTTTGTGGGTAATTGGCGGAAGACCTGCCAGGCTTGGTCGCGATTCGGTGCACACTGGTGGCCATGTCCGAAACATCTTTCCCGTCCGATGGCCCCCTGCTGGTGGCCTGCCTCTGTGCCCAGTGGTGTGGGGTGTGTCGCGACTATGCGCCGCTCATGGCCACCACACTGGCGGCACTTGATTCGACCGGGCTGGTCGTGAAATGGGTGGACATCGAGGACCACGATGAGGTACTGGGCGATCTGGATGTGGAGAGTTTTCCCACGCTGCTGATCGCGCGGGGCCGCGATGCGCTGTTTTTCGGGGCAGTCACGCCGCATGCCCAGACGCTGCAGCGCCTGGTGCAGGGGGCACTGGCCGGTGACATGGCGGCGTTAAAGGCCGATGCCGATCTGAGGGCGCTGGTGGAGAGCGTGCAGGCATTTCGTAGCGTGCCGGTCTGAGGTGGGCGCCGACAGGGTTGTTGCGCTGTTCCGCACGGGGGTGTGCCGATTACCATTGCCCGCATGAGCACACAAGCCCCCAAATCCTTGCCGTATGACGGCCTGCGCGTTGTTGAATTCACCCACATGGTCATGGGGCCCACCTGCGGCATGGTGCTGGGGGATCTCGGGGCTGAGGTGATCAAGGTCGAACCCCCCAAGGGCGACAACACGCGCCGCCTGTTGGGGGTCGGTGCGGGGTTCTTCCCCATGTTCAACCGCAACAAGAAGAGCCTGGTGCTGGACCTTCAGACGCCCGAAGGCCGGGAGGCGGCCCTCAGGCTGATCGCCACAGCCGATGTGTTCAGCGAAAACTTCAAGCCCGAGACCATGCAAAAGCTGGGGCTGGACTATGAGAGCCTCAAGGCGCTCAATCCGCGCCTGATCTACGTCAGCCACAAGGGGTTTCTGCCCGGCCCGTACGACCACCGCACGGCGCTGGACGAGGTGGTGCAGATGATGGGGGGCCTCGCCTACATGACAGGCCGCCCGGGCGATCCGCTGCGCGCCGGCAGCAGTGTCAACGACATCATGGGCGGCCTGTTTGGCGCCATTGGCGTGATGGCCGCGCTGAAGCAGCGCGAATCGACGGGGCTGGGCCAGAAGGTGGAGAGTGCGCTGTTCGAGAACAACGTGTTTCTGGTGGCCCAACACATGATGCAGTACGCCATGACCGGCGTGCCTGCCAACCCCATGCCCGAGCGCATCTCGCCCTGGGGGATTTACGACGTGTTCCAGGTTCGCGACGACGGGCAGATCTTTCTGGCGGTGGTGAGCGACACGCAATGGGCCATCTTTTGCGAGGCCTTCGGGTTCGCCGATTTCAAGGGCGACGCCAGCCTCGCGACCAACAACGGACGGGTGTTGGCGCGCGACTGGATGCTGCCGGCGCTGCGTGAGCGCCTGGCCGGGTATGCGGTGGCCGAGCTGGTGGAAAAATTTGAAGCGGTGGGCCTGCCATTTGCGCCCATCACCCGGCCGCACGACCTGTTTGAGGACCCTCATTTGCTGGCGACCGGTGGGCTGGCACCCATCACCCTGCCGGACGGTGCCCATGCGGGGGAGCAGGCCTCGACGGTGCTGTTTCCGTTCACGCTCGATGGGCAGCGGCCGGGCGTGCGCCTGAGCCCGCCGTCGCTGGGTGCGCACAATGCCGAATTGCTGGAAAGCCTGGGTTACGACGCTGCCGCCATTGCCCGCCTGAGCGGAAACCGAGCGTGACGGGGGGTCGCCAACCGGATGGCCAACCCGTAAACTCGACGCTTGGGCCGACCTGCTTGAAAGGTCTACTTTTGACAATCAAAGGGAAATGACATGACAACCGTTCGATGGATTCGTGCTTCCGTGGCGCTCGCCGCTGCCGTGCTGGTGACGGCCTGTGGTGGGGGGGATGACGGGTACGGGGCGATCGCTGTGAGTGAGTCCACCAACCGGGTGGGCATGGCGACCGAGGCGCTCACGCAGTCGATTGCCAACGACGATGCACGCGATGCTTGCGATGCCGACGACTGCACCGTGGTGTTGCAGTTCGAAACCTGTGGCGCTGTGTCGGCTGCGCTGAACGGCAGTGGTCAGTATGTTTACGGCGTTGCCGCCGGTGGCTCGGCCTTTGATGCCCAGACCGCCGCCAACAATGTGTGCACGGTCAAGGGCGGTGTGGGTTGTGCCGCCATCCCCAATCTGCCGGCCAAGTGCACCTGAGCTGAGCAGGGCGGTGCAAAAGGCGCGAGCGCTCGTTTGCGCTGATCTCTGACCCCGCCGGTGATTGCTTCGCCCATTGTCAGAAATAGCGGGCGAATGGCGTTGATTGCCACCTGAAAAATGGGGTAATCTGCCACGCCATGGACAAGCTCAAACAGATGGAGACTTTTGCCTCGGTGGCCACCCGGGGCAGCCTCACGGCTGCGGCGCGTGCCGAAGGGGTGGCGCCGGCCATCATCGGGCGCCGGCTGGACGCGCTGGAGTCGCGCCTGGGGGTCAAGCTCATGGTGCGCACCACCCGGCGGATCACCCTCACGCACGAAGGCAGTGCCTTTCTGGAGGACTGCCAGCGCTTGCTGGTGGACTTTGCCAATGCGGAAGCCAGCGTGAGCGCGGGGGGCGTGAAGGCCAGCGGGCATTTGCGCCTCACTGCGCCGGCGGGTTTTGGACGCCGCCATGTGGCGCCCCTGGTGCCCCGTTTTCGAGAACTGCACCCCGAGGTGACCATTTCGCTCAACCTCAGCGACCGCGTCGTGGACGTGGCCGGGGAAGCCTATGACTGCGCGGTGCGGGTGGGGGACCTGCCCGACTCGTCACTGGTCAGCGTGCGCCTGGCCGAGAATCGTCGACTGTGTGTGGCGACGCCCCGGTACCTGCAGCAACACGGGCGCCCCGAGGTGCCTGCAGAACTGGCCAAGTTTGATTGTTTGACCTTGTCCAGCGATGCCTCGCAGACACGGGGATGGGCGTTCTCGGTGCCACACGCTTCAGGCGGTGCGGAGGGCGAATCGTCCATCGTTCACCTGCGCCCGGGCGGACCTCTGGACTGTTCCGATGGGCAGGTGTTGCACGAATGGTGTCTGGCGGGCTACGGCATCGCCTGGCGCAGCACCTGGGAGGTGGAGCAGGACATCGCAGCCGGTCGTCTGGAGACGGTTCTGGACAGCTATGCCGCACCGCCCAACGGTATTTATGCCGTGTTTCCGCAGCGCAAGCACCTGGCCTTGCGGGTGCGGTTGTGGATCGATTTTCTGAAGCACCACTATGCACAGACGGATTTTTGGCACGGCGCCGCTTGAGGCGTCCCTCCGCGCGGGAAGCAACGCCTTCCGGTGACCCGTGGCGGTTTCGGCCGGGCGTTTGACGTTGGCCCCGCCAGGCTGCCGGCTTTCCAGCAGGTGCAAAGCACCGCCATAGCGGCTATATTTCCCCGATGTGTCTGTTCCCGACCGGATGCTTTGCCTGGGCAGAGTCCGTTTGACAGATCTCGCTGCGACGAGCGGCATCACAAACATCAGGGTATTGGAATGATTCGAGCATTGAAGTGGGCCGGCGCGGTGTTGAGCGCTTCGTCGCTGGTGGCTTGCGGTGGCGGGGGAACCACCAATGAGCCGGTGAGTCTGGATCCCACCACGCTGTGCAACAGTGCCGGCGCACAGCCCAAGGTGGTCAACGGCGCGTCGTGCGTGTCATACAAAACCACACCGGTGATCTTGCTGGCGATTCAGAAGGCGGACAGCAGTTATGTCTATTGCTCCGGGACGCGCATCTCGGCGAACCAGGTGCTGACAGCGGCCCATTGTGTTGCCGATGGCGCCAAGCGCGTGGTTGCGGCCAATTTCAAATCCGATACCAAGCTCACCGGTGTCGACGCCACTTCATGGGTGATGCACCCCGCCTACACGCCCGTGGGCTTTCTCAACGACGCTGCGGTGGTGTCATTTCCCGCAGGCTTGCCCAACCCCACCATGCCCATCCTGGCCAGCGAGTCCGCCCGCAAGGGCCAGGCCGTGTTCTTTGCCGGATGGGGCTTGCCCTCAGGCGAGTTGGCGGTGGGCGCTGCGAACCTGAGCGGGGTGGAAGATGAGCGGCTCATCGTCAACTTTGACGGGATGCAAAGCAACACCTGTCAAGGGGACTCGGGTGGCCCGATGTACCGGGCGCTGCCGGGCGGCGTTGCGCTGATCGGTATCACCTCCAGCGGGACGGCCACTTCATGTGGCGACGCAGAACGTTCCGCTTACACCAACGCACAGTCCCCGGCTGTGCTCGAATTCATCCGGGCGAATGCGCCAGGCGCTGCGATCATTTGACGGGCGCAGAGGCGGGTTGCCAAGCGGGCTGCCTCTGGCCCGCTTCGGCTGGGCACCCTGCCTCAGGGGTGGGCTGGACGGGTGAGTTCACCGTAGAGGTCCGGTCTGCGGCACGACAGTGGGGAGGTCAACCGGGCCTGTGCGAGGGCTGAGGGCTCCAGGGTGACTTGCAGGACTTGAGGGTCGCGACCGGCACACGCCACGGCACCGCCGTCTGCCTGCACCACTGTACTCAGGCCCCCGTAGTGCACGTCTGCTTCCTGGCCGCAGGCGTTGGCATAGGCCACGACCACCCGGTTTTCACAGGCGCGGGCGGGCACCAGCAGGCGGGGTACCTCGTCGAAGCCCGTCATGTTGGCCGTGGGCACCAGCACCGCGTCGGCGCCCTGCAGCGCCAGCGCGCGGACGGGTTCGGGAAACTCCACGTCGTAACAAATCAAAAGGCCCAGTTGCCAACCCTTGTAGCCAAACACCTGAGAGGCAACATCGCCGGCGCTGAACTGCTGGCGGTCCAGGTCGCCGTAGAGGTGGGTTTTGCGGTACCTCCCCAGCACCTGCCCTTCGGCATCGATGGCCGTGACCGCATTGAACGGGCGGCGGTGGCTGTCCGGGTGCCGCTCGGGGTAGCCATACACGATGGCGATCTGGTGGCGCCTGGCCACGGCCGCCACCGCCTGGGCCAGTGGCCCATGGGCCGCTTCGGCCAGTGCGCGCAAACGTCCGGCACCGATGGCGTACCCCGTGAGGCTCATTTCGGGACAGACCAGCAGATCGGCCCCCTGGGCCCGGGCTTGCCGGGCTTGGGCTTCCAGCCGGCTCAGGGCTTCAGCGGTTCCCGCTTCGACGGGCGCATAGGCGGTTTGCCAGAGGGCAAGGGTCAGGGGTGTGTCGGGCATGGCTGGGTGCTTCAGTCGGGCAGGGCCATGGGGCCCAGTTCGGCGTAGACGTCGCCTGGACCGGGCCGATCCGCGTGGGTTTGACCACCGAACTGGTGCAGGATGCCCCACACGGCGTTCAGCGAGGTCTGCACCGCGCCCTCCACCCAGGCGGGTGTCCAGGACACGTCGTCACCGGCGATGAAGATGCCGCGTTCGGCCGCCGGCAGCTGGTCCTGCATGAAGTGGCCATACATGCGGTGGTTGTAGCGGTAGTGGCCGGGCAAGGCACCTTTGAAGGCACCGAGGAAATACGGGTCGGCTTCCCAGGAGATGGTGATGGGCTCACCGATGATGTGGCTGGCGATGTCCACCGCGGGGTAGATTTTTTTCAGCGCCGAGAGCGCCAGTTCAACCCGCTTCTCGCTGTTGTGGGGCAACATCTTGAGCGCGTCGCCCATCCAGGCGTAGCTGAGGCAGATCACCCCAGGTTGATCCGGGCCATGGTCGAACAGGTAGGTGCCGCGCGTGAGCCGGTCCGTCAATGTCATGCTCATCACGTCGCGGCCTGTGGCCGGATCCTGGTCCTTCCAGAAAGGCCGGTCCACCATCACAAAGGTTTTGCTCGACTGCATGTAGCGCGTGCGGTCCAGCGCCATCCAGAGCTTGTGGGAAAACAGCGATTCCTCCACCGCGATCTGGGTGGTCATGAGCCAGCTCTGGCAGGTCACGAGCACGGCCGGGTAGGTCCGGGTCGTGCCCCAGGTGTCGGTCACGGCGAGCTGGCCGTCGGCCGCGCGGGCGATGGCGGTCACGCCGGGCCGGGGTGCGCCCTGGTGCAGCGAGGCGAGGGTGGTGCCGGCGGGCCAGTGCGCCATCTCCTCGGGTGCATGGGCCCACAGCCCCATGGGTACCTGTTGCACGCCGCCTTCGATCAGGTGCTGGTTTTCGTCACAACCGGTGAGCACCACGCGCAGAATTTCCAGCATGGAGTTGGGGAAGTCGGAGTCCC
>JBFHEQ010000122.1:0-8351 GCA_041584075.1 Hydrogenophaga sp. | reverse complement strand
GGAAAAGCTGGGTGTGAGCGCTTCGCTCATCTTGTGTTTCCTGCGCCACCTCAGTGAAGACGATGCTTTCGCCACGCTGGAGGCAGCCTTGCCATTTCGCAAGCATTTCATCGGCGTGGGGCTGGATTCCAGCGAACGGGGCCATCCACCCGAGAAGTTCGAGCGGGTCTTTGCGCGTTGCCGCGAGCTGGGCCTGAAGCGGGTGGCCCATGCCGGAGAAGAGGGGCCGCCCGAGTACATGTGGCAGGCCATCGACCTGCTCAAGGTGGAGCGGATCGACCATGGCGTCGCGTGCATGCAAGACCCTTTGCTCATGGCCGAACTCGCTCACACCCGCCTGCCGCTCACGGTGTGCCCTCTGTCCAACCTCAAGCTCTGCGTGGTGAGCGACCTGAGCGACCACCCGCTGAAGAAGATGCTGGACGCGGGCCTGTGCGTCACCATCAACTCCGACGACCCGGCCTATTTCGGCGGCTACATGAACGCCAACTTTGTGCAGACGGTGGAGGCACTGAACCTGTCGAACGATGACGTGGTCACCTTGGCGCGCAACAGCTTTGAGGCGGCCTTCGTCGACGCGGCGCAGCGAAGCCGTTTCATGCAGATGGTCACCGCAGCACAGAGCGCCTGAGCGCCTTTGCGCGTGCCACCGGTGCGTGTCCGTCGCCCACCCATTGCGCCCCGCCCCGGGATGGGGGTGCTTGTCTGGCTGCTGGCCTGGGGCGTCGTGATCTGGCTTCGCCACCAGACCGATCTGCTCAACCTCACCATGGTGCTCGTCATGGCGTCGGCCTTGTCCGCGCTCTGGCTGTCTCCTGTGGCCGCGCTGTGCGCCAGTCTCGTGTCCGGCGTGTTGTTCAACTACGCCTTTGTGCCCCCCAAAGGCACGTTTTCACTGGCCTTCGACCAGCACCACGTTTTCTTGCTGCTCACGGTGGCTGCGCTCAGCTGGATCATTGCCCGGCTGATGGCCGGCCAGCGTGATCTCGCCGCTCACGAACGGGTGTACGCGTTGCGTGCCGAGCAACTGCAGGGACTGGGTGAGGCGCTGCGGGATGCGGACAACCCACGCCACTGTGCGCCGCAGCTGCACAGCGCACTGTCGGCGCTGGTGGGGCAGCCGGTGTCGCTCTGGATAGCGTCTGGTGCCGCTCCGGGCACCGTGCCACCCACGGATGGTGAAACCTGGATCGGTGCCGCAACGGGCTCACAACGTGAGCAACTGAGGGCAAGTGCGGCCAATGCCCTGACCGGCTTGCCCGAAACGGGCGCCGAAGATGGGGGTGTCGCCTGGTGTTTGCCCATGCGGGGCCGGCAAGCCACCTACGGTGCCGTGCGGATTCCTGTGCCCACCCAGGGTGACCGTTTGCCGGTACGCAGCCACGCACAGGCCCTTTGTGATCAGATGGGTTTGGCGATGGAGCGCCGGGTAACGGCCCAGGCCGCGCTAGCGGCCGAGCAGCACGTCCAGACCCATCGGTTGCGCAATACCCTGTTGACGGCCATTTCCCACGACTACCGCACGCCTTTGTCCACCATCCTGGGATCGGCGTCTTCGCTCAAGGACCAGGCTGAGCGTCTGGGGCCCGGCCAACGCCACCAGTTGCTGTCCGTGATCGTCGATGAGGCCGAACAACTGGCCCGCATGACCAACAACACCTTGCAGCTGGCCCGCCTGGATTCGCCCGGTGTCAGCCTGCACCTGGACTGGGAGTCGGCCGAGGAAATGGTGGGCGCCGTCCTGCGGCGAACCCGGCAGCGCGATCCCGCACACACGATTCTGGGTCGTGTGGACCCCGGCTTGCCGCTGGTGCGGTGTGATGCCGTTTTGCTCGCCCAGATGCTGGACAACCTGGTGGACAATGCCTTCAAGTATGGTGGTCAGCATCGGCCGGTGGAGGTCACGGCGGCACGCGAAGGTGACCGGCTGCTGCTGTCGGTGCTCGACAGGGGGCCGGGGGTGCCGGCCGCCTGGCGGGAACGGGTGTTTGATGTCTTTGAGCGGGTGGACCAGCCGGGCGATGCCACGCCGGGTGTTGATGGTGTGGCGCGCCGGGGTGCCGGGCTGGGCCTGGCGGTGTGCCGCGTGATTGCCCAGGTGCATGGTGGCGGATTGACTTTGCAAGAGCGCGCCGGTGGAGGGAGCTGCCTGGTTTGCTGGCTGCCGCTCAATCCACAACCTTTTGATGGATCCGGATCGGGCTGGGAGTTGTCGTGAGTCTTCAGGTTTTGCTGGTCGAGGACGACCGCGAGTTGCGCGCCATGTTGCACAACGCCTTGCAGGTTGAAGGCTACGGCGTGATCGCGGCGGCCAGCCTCGCCGACGCCCGGGCGGTGCTGAACGCCGATGCCGGGCGGCGCGACCTGAACATCGTGCTGCTGGATCTGGGGTTGCCCGACGGTGACGGCGAGACCTTGTTGCAACACCTGCGCTCTGAGCAACGATTGCCGGTGATCGTGATTTCGGCACGCCACAACGACGACCCCAAAATCCGCTTGCTCGATGCCGGTGCGGACGACTACCTGGTGAAACCTTTCAGCCTGGGAGAACTGCTGGCCCGCATGCGTGTGGCCTTGCGCCACCGCGGGACGGTGTTGAAACCCGCTGTGACCCACTACGAGCACGAAGGCCTGGAGATCGATCTCGAGGCACACAGGGTGCGGCTGGATCGCGCGGCCGTGCACCTGACGCCCACGGAGTTCAAGCTGCTCGCGCGGCTGGTGCGTAATGCCGGGCAGGTGGTCACCCACCGCCAGCTGCTACACGATGTCTGGGGTGCGGAATTCACCACCCATACCCACTACCTGCGTCTTTACATGGCCCAACTGAGGGGCAAGCTCGAGCGGGAGCCGGCCGATCCGCAGCGCTTGTTGACCGAACCCGGCGTGGGCTACTGGCTGGTGGAGGCCGGCGCCTGAAACGGCCAGGTCTTGAGGGCAAGGGATCTCCGCCGGTTGGGCCCTTGGTTGTACACCCGCGACAAGATCGGCTGTCTGGACCCATCCTTATGCGTTCCTAATGCCGCTCTGGGTAGCCTTGCGAAATTCGTTTTCAAGGAATTGACCGCATGAGCTCCATCAGCCTGGAAAGTCACCAAGCCCTCGGCAAACCCACTGCATTTGTGGGCAATGTGATTGGGGGCAGCTTGCCTCCCGTACCTGCCGGCGTTGTTGCGCCTGCAGCGGCCGGGCTGGAAAGCCGCTTTGTCTTCGACGACCCGGCATACGAGGCGCTCGCTCTGGAGAACGCGAAGCGGTACCAGGCGGGTTCGCCATTTCCCCACATCCATCTGGACAATTTCCTGCCGCCCGATGTGGCCGAGGCCGTGCTCGCCGAATTCCCCAAGCCGGGCGCGATCGACTGGCACAACTACAACCGCCAGACCGAGATCAAGCTGGTGTGTGCCGATGAGAGGCAGTTTGGCCCCGTGACCCGCAACCTGTTTTACCAGTTCCATTCGCTGCCGTTTCTGCGCTTTCTGGAAAAGATCACCGGCATTCCCGACCTGATTCCCGACCCCATGTTGCGGGGTGGCGGTCTGCACCAGATTCGCCGGGGTGGCTTGCTGAAACTGCACGCCGATTTCAACAAGCACGACAGCACGTTCCTGGACCGCCGCATCAACATCTTGCTGTACCTCAACAAAGACTGGGAAGAGGCGTACGGTGGCCATCTGGAGATGTGGGACAAGGACACGAAGTTCTGCGGCGACAAGGTACTGCCGGTGTTCAACCGCCTGGCGATTTTTTCCACCACCAGCGAGTCGTTCCACGGTCACCCCGATCCCTTGAATTGCCCGGAGGACATGACCCGCAAATCCCTGGCGCTGTACTACTACACCAACGGTCGCCCCAAGAGCGAAGAAGGCGGAACCCACACCACCATCTTCAAGGCACGCCCTGACGAGCAGATCAAAGGTGTGGTCTGGCGCCTGTCGCAAGACATGATGCCGCCCATTGTTTTCCGCAACTTGCGCCGCCTGCGTGAGCGCTATTTCAGGAAGACGATCCAGAAGCGCGGTTGAGCGTCAAAGCATCCCATCTGACGGGCCTTCGGGCCCGTTTTTTTGTAGTTGTCGTCGCAGGGGTGGGGAGGTCTGCAACCGGCCTTCATGCCTCACTGCGGGGGCTGAACGTTCTGGGGAAAAATGCCAGCGCGTGATCGTCAGCCAGGCGGTAGCCCATGGCCAGTCGCGGCGCACCCACGTCCATGGGCCCTTTTTCTTCCAGAAAGCCGGCCGCCAGCATGCGGGTCCGGAACGCACTTTTGTCCACCGCTCTGTCCAGCACGCGCTCATAAGCTTTCTGCAGTTGCGGCAGCGTGAACGGCTGGGGCAGCAGGAGGGCCGGCAGTGAGGTGTATTCGGCCTTGGCGCGCAAGCGTTGCACCGCTGTGCGCAAGATGTCCGTGTGGTCAAAAGCCAGGGTCTGCTGCAAGCCTGCCTCCACAGGAAACCACTGGGCGTTCTGGCTCTTGCCACCTTGCTGCAAGGCGGTCTCGGTGGTGGGCAGCAAGGTGAAGTACACATGGGTGGCCGACCATCCTCGAGGGTCCCGCATGGCGTTTCCCCAACTGCCCAGCTGCTCCAGGTAGGGCGCTTCCATCCCGGTCTTGTCCTTCAGCTTGCGTTGGGCGCAGGCCTGCAGCGTGGGGTCCTGGCGCACATCGACAAATCCGCCGGGCAGTGCCCAGGCGTTCGGGAAGGGCTCACCGATGAGATCGGGGCGTTGCACCAGCAGCACCTGCAAGCGATCGCCAAGCAAGGTGAAGACCACCAAATCCACGGTGGTCAAGGGCCGATCGATGTGCTGCGGGTGTGTTTGGGGTGGGGACGTGTGGTGGCCTGGCACGGTCAATTTCCAGTATCGGGAGCCTTTTCAGTTGACACCAACCATGAAGGTTGTACTATACAACTCAATTCATAAGTTGCTCAGTACAACCTTTGAAGAGGCCGCCCGGAGGGGCTGTTTTTCCCAGGCCGGGCGGGTGCTGTGTCCGCGGTGTGTATCGTCCATGCTTGAGAGGCAGGCACCCGCGACCCAGCAGACTCAAGCAACCCAGGAGGACCCCATGAAACAGAACATCCAGCTGCTCATCATTGACCCGCAAAACGATTTTTGTGATGTACCCGAAGCATGGCGAGGCCTTGACCCTCTGTCAGGGAAGCCCATTGCGCCGGCCCTGCCGGTCCAGGGTGCACACGCCGACATGCAACGTCTGGCCGCGCTGATTCAAGGGGGGCAGGCGGGATTGTCCGGCATGGTGGTCACCCTCGATTCGCACCACCTGTACGACGTGGCCCACCCCGCCTATTGGCAACAAGGCGACGGATCGACGGTGGCGCCATTCACGTCCATCGCGGCACAACAGGTGCGCGATGGACTGTTCCGCACGAGCGACGCCAGCGCCCAGGCGCGAACCTTGTCGTACCTTGATGCGCTGGAAGCCCAAGGCCGCTACGGTTTGATGGTTTGGCCGTTGCACTGTGAGATGGGCACCTGGGGGCACAACGTGCACGCGGCGGTGCGCCAGGCCTGCAACCAATGGGCGGCGAGCAAGTTGCGCACCGTGGAGATGGTTTACAAGGGCCGCAACCCTTGGACGGAACACTACAGCGCCTTGCAGGCTGAAGTGCCCGACGCGACCGACCCCGACACCCAGCTCAACGTCGACCTGATCGCCGAGCTCGACCGCGCCGATGTACTGCTGATCGCAGGCGAGGCCAGCAGCCATTGTGTGAAGGCGACCACGGAGCACCTGGTCGACAACCTGCCCAGCGGCGCGCTGCACAAGATCATTCTGATCACGGACTGCATGAGTCCGGTGGGCGGCTTTGAGGCGCAGGGCAAGGCGTTTGTGGCCAACATGCAGGCACGCGGCTTGCGGTTGATGACAGCCGCCGAGGTGTTGCCCTTGTTGATCGCCAACGCTTCGTGAACAACCAGTCAAAAATCAACTGAAAAAAACAGCGAGGAATTCACCATGTCTGCCGAGCAACCCGCCGTCATCCAGAGCCTGCTGGAGACCGATCTGTACAAGTTCACCATGTGGCAGGCCATGCTGCACAGGCATCCGCAAACCCAGGCCGAATACACCTTTGTCTGTCGCAATGAAACGGCCTTTCCGCTGGCGGCGCTCGCCGAAGAAGTGAGCCGGGAGCTCGACCACCTCTGTTCCCTGCGGTTCCAGCCCGACGAGCTGGCATTCCTCGGCGCACTGCGCTACATCAAGTCGGACTTCATCGATTTCCTGCGCATCTTCCAGTTTCAGCGCGAATTCATCGAGGTCAAGGGCCGTGGCGAGGCGCTGGAGGTGGTGGCGCGCGGGCCGCAGGTGCACGTGATGGGTTTCGAGATCTATGTGCTGGCGATCGTCAATGAGTTGTATTTTCGGCGATTGGGCGATGCACACACGCTGACGGTGGCCCGCGAGCGCCTGAACGCGAAGATCGGGTTGCTGCAGGACTTTGATGGTGAGCCCGAACGGCGCCACCCGTTTCAGCTTTTCGAATTCGGTGTGCGCCGGCGTTACAGCGGCGCCTGGCAGCGCGAGGTGGTCGCCACCCTGAAAGCGCAGGTGCCCCAGTATTTCAAGGGCACCTCCAACGTGTTGCTGGCCAAGGAGCTGGGCTTGGTGCCCATCGGCACCATGGCCCACGAATACCTGCAGACCTACCAGGCGCTGGGGGTGCGCCTGCGCGATTTCCAGAAAGCGGCGCTGGAAGACTGGGTGCAGGAATACCGGGGCGATCTGGGCATCGCCTTGAGCGATGTGGTGGGCATGGACGCTTTTCTGGCCGACTTCGATCTGTACTTCGCCAAATTGTTTGATGGCTTGCGGCACGATTCGGGCGACCCGGTGGCGTGGGGCGAAAAGGCCCTGGCCCACTACGAGACGCTGCGCATCGATGCCAACACCAAAAGGCTGGTGTTCTCCGATGGTCTCGACATCCCCACCGCGCTCTCGCTCTACCGCCACTTCGCCGACCGCACCCAGCTGGGTTTCGGCATTGGCACCAACCTCAGCAACGATGTCGGCCTGGAGCCGCTCAACATCGTGATGAAGATCACCAGTGCCAATGGCCAACCGGTGGCCAAGCTGTCAGACACCCCGGGCAAAACCATGTGCCACGACGAAACCTACCTGGCCTATCTGCGCCAGGTGTTCAAAGTAGGGGAGCCCTCATGATCAAGTTCACGATGGCCCAGCTCAACCACACGGTGGGCGATATCCAGGGCAATGTGGCGCTCATGGTGGGGGCGGCCCGGCAGGCCCGCGACGACGGCGCCGAGATGGTGGTGTTCACCGAGTTGGCGCTCACGGGTTATTACCCCGGTGATCTGCTGGACGATCCTGCGTTCCAGCAGCGTACCGATGAAGGGCTTGAAGCGTTGTGTCAGGCGTCACGCCAGATGCCGGATCTGGTCTGGATCATTGGGGCCCCCATCAAGCATGATGGCCCCGGGCGATCGATGAACAACGGTTTGCTGGCGCTGAAAAACGGCGAGGTGGTGTTGCGCTATGCCAAACAGCTGCTGCCCACCTACAACATCTTCAACGAACGGCGCCATTTTGAGCCCGGCCCCGATGTGGCGCCGGTGTTGCGCGTGGGCGCGGCGCGCGTGGGCTTCATGGTGTGTGAAGACGGCTGGAACGACTCGGGCTCGGAATACGAAATCAACCCGTTTCGCCGCATGCGCGATGCCGCGCCCGACTTCGTGGTGATGATCAATGCCAGCCCGTCCGATATCGGCAAACGTGAACTGCGCCACAAGGTGTTTGCCGAGGCCAGTGCGCGCCACGATTTGCCGCTGGTGTATGTGAACCAGGTGGGAGGTCAGGACCAGATTGTGTTCGACGGCGCCTCGTTTGCGGTGGAGCCGGACGCCGGCATCGTTTTTGAAGCGCGGCGGTTCGAGCAAGACGTGACCACCCTGCATTTCGACGCCGGTCAGTTCTTCTTGGCCAACGGCGATGAGCCCGCACCAGTGCAGAAAGCCGGTCTGCCAACCATGGCCTTTTACCAGGCGCAGATTGTGTTGGGCCTGCGCGATTACGCCCGGCGCTGCGGCTTCAGACAAGCGGTGGTGGGTTCCTCGGGTGGCATCGACAGCGCTTTGACATTGGCGCTCGCCGTGGAGGCGCTGGGCGCCGACAACGTCGCCGCCGTGACCATGCCTTCGGTGTATTCGTCGCCGGGTTCGGTGGACGATTCGGTCGCGCTGTGCCGCAATCTGGGCATCCCGCTGTACACCCATCCCATCGCCGATCTGGTGACCGGTTACGCCCGGCAGTTTGAAGCCACTTACGGCAAGCCGCTCAAGGGCTTGCCGCTGGAGAACCTGCAGGC
>JBFHEQ010000121.1:0-8353 GCA_041584075.1 Hydrogenophaga sp. | reverse complement strand
TCGGCGGCAAGAGCGGAACCGCTGACATCACCCGAGCCGTTCTGGAGCGGGTGTGACCATCAAAGTCGCCGTCATTGGAGCGGGCTATTTCGCCCCCTTCCACATCCAGGGCTGGCAGGCTGCCGGCGCCTCGGTGGTCGCCCTGTGCGACCTCGACCCGGCAAGGCGAAAAACCCTCGCCCAGCGTTTTGGCGTGCCGGCGGTGTATGCCGACGCCACCACCCTGCTCAACGACGTGGTGGTCGACGTCGTGGATGTGGTGTTGCCGCCTGCGGCCCAGCAAGACGTGGTCAACACCGCGCTGGCCCTCAAACGCCTCACGGTTTGTCAGAAGCCCTTTGGCACCGATCTGGCCGAGGCACAGGCCATGACCGCCAGGGCCGAGCAAGCGCAAGTGCCACTGGTCATCCACGAAAACTTCAGGTTCAGCCCGTGGTTCCGCGAATGCAAGCGCCTCATCGCCCAAGGCCACTTCGGGCGCCTGCACAGCATCAGCTTTCGCCTGCGCACAGGTGACGGTCAAGGCCCCATGGCCTACATGGACCGCCAGCCCTACTTCCAGCGGATGCCCCGACTGCTGGTGCGCGAAACCGGTGTGCACTACGTGGACACCTTCCGTTACCTCATGGGTGATGTCGTTGCAGTGACCGCTCGCTTGCGCCGCCTCAACCCGCACATCTCGGGCGAAGACGCCGGGCTGGTGATTTTTGAGTTCGAAGACGACCGCAGCGGCCTTCTGGATGGCAACCGCCTCAACGACCACCCCGCCGACGACCCGCGCACCACCATGGGCGAGATGTGGCTGGAAGGCGAATGCGGCGTGATGCGCCTGGACGGCCAGGCCCGGCTCTGGTGGAAGCCCCACCACGAGCCCGAAGCGCAGCACCCCTATGGCGGCACCACCGATGGCCCGTTTGGCGGCGCCTGCACCGCGTTGAACGCGCACGTGCTGGCCCATCTGCAGCACGGCACGCCGCTGGAGAACGAGGCCGCCGACTACCTGAGCGTTTTGCATGTGCAAGACGCCATCTATCACTCGCACGCCAGCGGACGCAGGGTTTCGCTGGCGGAATTCCAACCACAAGACCCTGTTGCTAGTTGAAGGAGACAAACATGAAAGCCATTCGTTACACCCTGGTCGCCGCCGCGGCCACGCTGGGATTCTCTGCAGCCCAGGCACAGACCGTGCTGAAGTTCAGCCACACCGACCAGCAGTCGGGCGCCCGCCAGGCCGCCGCCCAGGTGTTTGCCAAGAAGGTGGAAGAGCTGACCCAGGGCCGCTACGTGGTGCGCACCTTCTGCTGCAGCCAGCTGGGCAACGATCCCAAAAACATCGAGCAGCTCGCGCTCGGTGGCATCGACTTCACCGTGTCGGCAACCGGCTCCTACGCACCCCATGTGCCCAGCCTCAACCTGACCATGATGCCGTTCCTGGTCGACAGCTACCAGCAAGGCTGGAAGCTCTACGACGAGAGCAAATGGCTCAAGGCCCAGTTCGACAAAGCGCCCGAAAAAGGCTTCCGCTTCCTGGCCACCTGGGAAGCAGGCTTTCGCAGCATGACCACCAAAGATCCGCTGAACTCACCGGAAGACGCCAAGGGCAAAAAACTGCGCACCTTCCCCAACGAGATGATGCGCTGGACGCTGGAAGCCATGGGCTTCAACATCCAGATCATGCCCCTTCCCGAGGTCTACCTCGCCATCCAGCAAGGCGCCGTGTCGGGCCAGGAAAACCCGGTCGACACCATCTTCTCGAACAAGTTTTATGAAGTCGCACCCAACGTCACCCTGACCAACCACGTCTACAGCCCGATCCCTCTGGCCGTCAGTGAAAAGACGTGGCAGAAGTTCTCTGAAGCCGATCGCAAGGCGGTGACCGAAGCGGCGCAGATCGCCGCCAAATTCAGCCGCGAACTGATCTCGGGCAACGACGCCAAGCAGCTGGCCGAGATGACCCAGAAAGGCGCCAAGGTCAACGCCAAGCCCGACGTGGAGGCCTTCCGCAAGGCCGTTCAACCCGTGTATGGGCAGGCCCGTGAAAAGTTTGGCGCCGATGTCGACGCCTTCCTCAAAGACGCGGAAATGGTCCGCGCCAGCGTCAAGTAAACCGCCATGACACACGCTCCCCTGCTGGGCCCACAAGCCCCCGCGCCCTGGCCGCTTCGTTTGCTCGGCCGCCTGGTCGACTGGACGGTGATCGTCATCGGCGGGACCATGGCCACGATGGTGTTTTTCAACGTCAGCCTGCACATCATCAACAAGGACCTGGCCTGGGTCACGGAGTTCGGTGAACTCCTGCTGGTGTGGGTCACTTTCCTGGGGGGCGCGTGTGCCGTGCAGCGGGGCTCACACATGAGCATCACCGAGTTCATCGACAAGCTGGAGCCCGCGCAACGCCGGTGGGCCGACGCGGCGGTGCAGGCCATCTGCCTGGGCATGCTGGTGGTGCTCAGCCATTACGGGTGGAACCTGGTGGAGGCCAACTGGGGCAACCAGCTCACCGTGCTCGGGTGGCCGGTGGCCATCCAGTACATGGGCATGGCCGTGGGCAGCAGCCTGATGCTGGTTTTCATGTCCTGGGACCTCTGGCAAATCCTGGCGGGCGTGTCCCGCGAACAACGCTACCCTGCTTCGGAGTAACCCGTGTTAGCCCTCACACTTTTTGGCGTCTTCTTCCTGATCGCGCTGGCAGGGGTTCCCCTGCTCTTCTCCATCCTCGTGACCACGGTGGGCATCATCTGGGCCCAGAACCTCGGCCACCCGATGGAGACCATCTTCCTGTCGTTCATCGCCGGGGTGGAACCCTTCATTCTGCTGGCGGTTCCGCTGTTCGTCTTTGCCGGCGAGCTGCTGGCACAAGGTGGCGTGGGCAAACGCATTGTGGAATTCGCCCGCGTGCTGTTTGGCTGGCTGCCAGGTGGCCTGGGTGTGGTCACCGTGATGAGCTGCACCATGTTTGGTGGCGTCTCCGGATCGGCCATCGCCGACACGGCTGCCATCGGGTCGCTGGTCATTCCCTCCATGATTGCGCGAGGGTATTCGCGCGGCTTTGCGGCGGCTTTGCTGGCCGTGGCCGGCACCATTGCCCTGCTCATGCCGCTGTCGATTCCTTTCCTGATCTACGCCTTCATCTCGGGCGTGTCCATGCGCACGCTGTCCATGGCCGGCCTGCTGCCCGCGCTCGCCTCCGCCATCGCCTTGATCGTGGTGTGCATGTGGTACGGCAAAAAATCGGGTTGTGACAACGGCGACGAACGTTCAACGGCGAAGGAAATCTGGGCCGCCACACGCGACGCAGGCCCCGCATTACTGATGCCCATCATCATCATCGGCGGCATCTGGACCGGGGTGTTCACGCCCAGCGAGTCCGCTGCCATTGCGGTGTTCTACGGCCTGATCGTGTCGCTGTTCTATTACAAGGATCTGTCCTGGCGCCGCGTCCCCCAACTGCTGCTCAACGCCTTCATCACCAGCGCCACCGTGATGCTGGTGATCGGCGCCACAGGTGCCATGGCCTGGCTGATCACGGTGGAGCAGGTCGCGGTTCAGATGGCCGAATGGATACAGGTGGTAGCCACCGAGCCCTGGATGTTCCTGATGCTCTTCAACATCTGCCTGTTGCTGCTGGGCATCTTCATCGAGCCTTTGCCCGCCATGCTGCTCTCGGCCCCGCTGTTCCTGCCGCTGGCCAAACACTTCGAGATGGACATGGTGCACATCGGCGTCGTGATGACGGCCAACCTGGCCATTGCGCTGTACACCCCACCGGTGGGCGGCACGCTGTTTGTCGCGGCCAAACTGGCCAAGGCCGGCATCGGCGAAATCACCAAACACCTGTGGCCGCTGATGGCCGCCACGTTCACGGTGGTGCTGCTGATCACCTACATCCCCTGGCTTTCGACCTGGCTGCCCCGCCTGATCCAGTCGATGTCCAACTGACCCCGATTTTTGAGTGCGCCACCATGCAAGCCCTTGTTGTCGAGTTCCACATCCACCCCGGTTCTGAAGACGCTTTCGAAGCGGCCATCTGTGACAACGCCCGAAGCTCACTGGAACAAGAACCGGGCTGCCACGTGTTTGATGTCTGCAGAGACCCGGGTGACCCGAGCCTGTTTTATCTCTACGAGCTCTACACAGACGAAGCCGCTGTTCAAGCGCACCTGGCCGCTCCGCACTTCAAAGCCATGAGCGAGTTGACGGCCAGCTGGGTGGCCTCCAAGCAGGTCCGGCGCTTGCGGCGACTCTGAAAAAGCGCCCGCAAACATCGCTGAAATCCGTGTGGCGAGGCGCCAGAAGTTTGGTCTCGATCCCAATGGCTGGCATGATGCTGGGTTTGACCGACGCGATCCAGCAATTTTCCATGAGCGAACAAGCCTCCGACACCCCAGACCCGATGGCCTCCACCGAGGCAACGCCAGCGCCCCAAGCCCAGCCGGAAGGCGAAGCGCGTGCGCCCCGTCCAGCGGGTCGCCGCAACAACGGCGGCAACCCGAACCGCGGTGGTGGTCGGGGTGGTCCTCGCAACAAGGCCGCCCCCGCCGCCCGGCAGCACCCGGTGCTCGACCAATTGGCCGAGTTGTACCCCGTCCTCTTTGGTGAGACCCTGTTGCCACTCAAGCGCGGCATCTTCCAGGACCTGCTCGCCGCCCAGCCCGAAGTGCTGGACAAAGATGGCCTGAAGGCTGCTTTGGCGCTGCACACCCGCTCCACCCGTTACCTGACGGCTGTGGCCTCCGGGCAGCAGCGCCACGACCTGGCCGGCCAGCCCGTTGAAGCCCTCGCGCCTGAACATGTGCACCATGCCTTGATCGAAGTGTTCCGCCGCAAAGGCGCGCGCAGCCGCGAAGACCTGCGCCCCAAGATGCGCCAGCGCATTGCTGTGGCCTTCGAGGCCTCAGGCCTGTCGCGCGACGCCTACCTGGAACTCGTGTCGGGCAAGGACGAAGAGGTTAACCAGATCACGACCGACGCCGTTGATGCGGCCGCCAGCGGCATCGCTCGGGACGAAGCCCTGCTGCGCACCTTCGAGGCCAGCGGCAAGAAGCTCAACGAGTTCGCCGACATGTACGGCCTGCACGTGCTCGACGCCAACCGCACGCTGGAGCGCGCCAAGGCGCGACGCGACCAGTCGGCCGCAGCCTGACGAGCACGCCGCCAGGCCGCCTTCAGGCAGCCGGCATGGTGAACACCGTCAGCACGCCGGTGTAGCCATACAGCTGCTGATGGGCGATTTCGCCGCCGGCAAAAAAGCCCACCAAGGGCACATCGCCCAGGGCATGGCGCACGATCTGCAGCTCGGCGCTGGGGGACCCAAAGTGCGGGCCTCCGCGACCCGCGCAACTCACGTACACCGCTCCGGCGATGCGCAAGCCGGGGTGGGGCGCGCGGCTGTCAGGTGCTGAAGCGCCCAGGGCGGCAGCCGTCTCGACGCTGATCTCTTCGGGCTCCAGCTCTTCCCGTATCTCGGCGCACACCCGCATGAGATCCGCTCGTGCCGCCTGTGCATGGCGCTCGCAAAAAGCCAGTCGCGTGCCCACCGGTGGCTGGTCCGCTATGGCCACACCCTGGCGGCCAGGGTCCAGGCCGATCAGGTGGCGCACCGTCACTTCGGGGCCAAACTGTCCTCGCGCATGGCGCAGCCCCGGGGAAGCGGCATCGTCGGGCATGTGCTGGGGCTGTGTGAGACCCACCAGCGTGCGGCGCAGTTTCGGCATGGCCTGCTCGGGTTGTTCCAGCGAAATGCCGAGTTCGCTCACCAAGACCTCCAGCGCGGGTTGTTCATCGAGCGACAGCACCAGGTTGCCATCGATCTCGGTGATCTCGTGTTCGGGCCCCACAGGCTGCGCACCCTGGGTCACGCGGGAGATCAGCTGAACATCCGCACCGAAAGCGACGCCACTGAGTCCCCCGAAAAACACCCCGCCCGCTGCGCCCTGCCCGCGCAGGTGTCCGGCGCTGCTGGCCGCGAACTGCACGTCCACGTTGCGGCTGCCGGCAAGCCCTCCAAACACATAGCCCGATGCGGTGCGCTGGGCGACTTCGGCGATGAGCTCGGCCAGATCGGGCGTGTGCCCGTCGGCGTGCACCAGCGCGGTGTGGGCCACAAAGCCCTCGTTGCCCTGGCCACTCACGGACAGCGGTGCCACACCGCTGAACACCCGGTACTGATCGGGGCTGAGATCACACAACATCACCGCCATGGCGGGCTCGTCGAAGTACTCAACGTTGTTGGCGGCGATGCCCACGCCGACCGTGCCTGCCCAGTCGGTGACTTCGGGCAGTTCTGCGCTCAGGTGTGCCAGGATGTCTTGCGCATCCGGGGCGTAGTGGTCGGTGATATAGATCAGCCCCAGGGAAGGCGAGGTGGCGTGGTCGGGCAGGGCCATGAGGGCGCGCAGCTGCGCGAGCACCAGTGCCGCGGCCATGCGCCATTGGGGGTGGGTGGCGTGGGCGTAGGGAAATTGTTTCATGCGAAAGAAAGGCGCCGAGACACTGGCCGGGCAGCCAGTCTCGCACTGGATTCAGGACTTGGGCGCACGACGGCCCGTGGAAGGCTTGGTGGCCGTCTTCTTGCGAGCCGGAGTGGCCGGTTTCTTGCTGGCCGAACGAGATGCTGGGGCCGCTGTGCGTGCCGGCTTGGGCGCGGCCGCGGGCGCTTGAAAGCCGGGGAAAAAAGCCGCAGGCAACGGCCAGTCACCCATGGACAAGGGCTGAGCCGGGGCCACTTTGGCCACCGACCTGGCAGCGGCTTTGGGTTTGGCTTTGGCCTTGGGTTTGGCTTTGACCCTCGGTTTGGGGCTGGTTTTGGCCTTGGGCTGAGCCGCCGGCGATGGGGTCGCACCGGCGGACTTGGCGGCTCCTCCGCCGGTCACGGCACGCGCCGCCGCCTTGCCCATGCCCGCCGCCATGCCCACATTGCGCGCCACGGTGCCGGTCACCTTGCCGGCCACGCCCGTGGCCGTCTTCACGGCTTGCTCGGTCAACCCCGAAGCGACCTGCCGCGTGGTGTCCAGAGAGGCCTGCTTGGCGGCATCCTTCATGGCATTGGCGGCAATGTTCTGGAACTGCTGGGACAGCGCCCCCCACCATTGCATCGGATCGACCACACCGCCGGAAGGTGCTGCTGGCGCAGCCGCGCCACCGGGCGTTTTCTGGCGCGTGCTGGCCGTCGGCGCCGGTGCGACAACGGGTTCGGGCTCGGTTGGCGCAGGCGCGGGGGACGACCCGTAGGTGCGCGGCGGCACCTCGAGACCAGCGAACGTGGTGGTGGGCGGTGGCACGGGGGGCTGCCCGGTGAAGCTGGCCACCGTGTCGGCGGCCTTGATCTTCAGTGCATTCGCTACATCGCCCAGGCTGAAGTTCATGTGGTGCAGGGTCGCCAGCGTCATCTTCTGGACCTCCAGCGCCTGGATGGTGGCGCTCAGGGCCTTGGTGTTCTGGTCCAGCCAGTAATGCACCGCCTTGAGCTCCTCGATGCGTTTTTCGAGGTCTTCCACGTTGAACGTGGGCGCCACCCAGTGGCTCAGGTTGGGCAACTGGGGCACGCTGTTGCCCAAGCCCTGCGCCACGCCACCGGCGGCTTGCCCGGCCAGATTTTGCAGAAACTCGAAGCCGGGGACAAATTTGCCGAAACCGAGGCCGGACGTGTCGCTCATGGGAGTCTCCTGGTGGGTCTTCTTGAAAATCGGGGTGCTCAGTCGTCCACACCATACCGTGGGGCACGCCGTTCGCGCAAGGATGCCACACCTTCGCGCACATCGGGTCCGGCAAAACCCATGAATTCCAGCGCCAACGAGGTGTCAAATGCCGGCCCTGCCTGGCGCAACCAGTTGTTGAGCGAGTACTTGGTCCAGCGGATGGCGCTCTGGCTGCCACTGGCGAGGCGGTCCGCCACCTCGTAGGCCTTGTCCAGCAACTCGGCATCTTCCACCGCCAGGGAGACGAGACCGATGCGCTCGGCTTCTTCGCCAGAGATGGGGTCGCACAACAAGAGGTAGTACTTGGCCTTGGCCAGCCCGCAGAGCAATGGCCAGACGATGGCCGCGTGATCGCCGGCAGCCACCCCGAGCCGGGTGTGACCATCGACGATCTTGGCGGTCTTGGCCGCAATCGATATGTCGGCCAGCAGGCCCGCCACCAGGCCGGCACCCACCGCCGGGCCATGCATGGCGCTCACGATGGGCTTGTCGCAGTTGATGACGTTGTAGACCAGATCCCGCGCTTCTTTCCATACCCGGGTGCGCACGTCGAAGTCGGTGGCCATGTCCTGCACCAGCGCCAGATCACCCCCGCCCGAGAAGCCCAGACCGCTGCCCCGCAACACCGCGCAGCGCACGCTGTCATCGCGGCCCAC
>JBFHEQ010000120.1:0-8356 GCA_041584075.1 Hydrogenophaga sp. | reverse complement strand
TGCCGACGGCTTCCATGCGGAAGATGTGCCGCACGACGATCCCAATTTCCTCGTGGCGCTGGCGGCGTTTGTGCGCCGCAAATCCCGCGAACGTGCCGCCGGTATCTCGGGGCAGTTGCCGGGCTACGGCGTCAAGGTGGGACACGATTTTGGCGTGGTCACGCTCGATGCCGCAGGCAAACACGCCTACAGCCAGGTGCATGTGGTCGAAGAGCTGGGCCAGATCGGCGTGGCCACGGTCACGGTGGATGGCAAGCGTTATGCGATTTCCAGCCCTTCGCGGCTGAACGATGTGTGCATCACGGGCATTTGTAACGGCCGGCCGTTCACCGCGCAGGTGGAGCGCGGTACGCTGCGCAACCCATTGGCCCTGGTGGTGCAAAACAACGGCACCAAGGTCGAGGCCATGGTGGTCTCACCGCGCATGGCCGAGTTGCACAAGCTCATGCCGTTCAAGGCACCACCCGACATGAGCAAGTTTGTGCTGTCGCCCATGCCAGGTCTGCTGGTCGATGTGGCGGTGCAACCGGGTCAGGCGGTGCAGGCCGGCGAGCGTGTGGCGGTGATCGAGGCGATGAAGATGGAAAACGTCCTTTTTGCGGCCCACGATGGCGTGGTCAAATCGATTGCAGCCGAGAAGGGTGCCTCCCTGACCGTGGATCAAATCATCGTGGAGTTTGTGTGAGCCTTGAGTCGGTTTCTTTGATGAGCGCCCCTGTTGCAGCGGTTGCTGCGCCTGCCCAACCCGTCTCCGTCCACCGGCCCGCCAAGGTGGCCGATGGTGCCCCTTTGGGTGCCTGGTCGGTGAGCGAAGTGCAGGCTTTGCTGGATTTGCCGTTTTCGGAACTGATGCACCGCGCACAGACGGTGCATCGGGAGCATTTTCCCGAAGGCGACGTCGAGCTGGCAACGCTGTTGTCGGTGAAGACCGGCGGCTGCCCCGAAAACTGCGGCTATTGTCCTCAGGCAGCCCAGTACGAGACGGGCGTGACGGCCCAGAAGCTGATGGAAGTCGACGAAGTACTTCGCAACGCCCAGGCTGCCAAAGACGCGGGGGCCACGCGGTTTTGCATGGGGGCGGCCTGGCGAGCCCCCAAAGACCGCGACGTGGAAAAGGTGGTGAAGTTGGTGGAAGCCGTGAAAGGCCTGGGTTTGCAGACTTGCGCCACGCTGGGCATGCTGGAACCCCACCACGCCGTGCAACTCAAATCCGCAGGGCTGGATTACTACAACCACAACCTGGACACTTCGTCCGAGTACTACGGTACCGTGGTCGATACCCGCACCTACCAGGACCGCCTGGATACGCTCAAGAGCGTGCGCCAGGCGGGCATCAGCGTGTGTTGCGGCGGCATTGTCGGCATGGGAGAAAGCCCGGTGGATCGGGCGGGCCTCATCGCTCAGCTCGCCAACCTCAACCCCTATCCCGAATCGGTGCCGATCAACAGCCTGGTGCGGGTGCCCGGCACGCCGCTGGCCGATGCGCCGCCCATCGATCCGCTGGACTTTGTTCGCGTCATCGCTGTGGCTCGCATCACCATGCCCAAGGCCCGCGTCCGTCTCTCGGCCGGGCGGCAGCAACTGGGGGAGGCGGTACAAGCCCTGTGTTTCCTGGCCGGCGCGAATTCGATTTTCTATGGCGACAAGCTGTTGGTGACCGGCAACCCGGATGCCGATGCCGACATGAAACTCCTGAACAAGCTGGGTCTGAAGGCCCGTGCCGTGCAGACCACCACTTCTGACGACCTGACCGTTCCAAAGGCCTGCGCATGACTTCTGTTCCCCAAACACGCCCCTTCAAGGTACTCGGAATCCAGCAAGTGGCCATTGGTGGCCCGGACAAGCACCGGTTGCAGAAACTCTGGGTCGACATGCTCGGGCTGGAGGTGACCGGCACGTTTCGCAGCGAGCGCGAAAACGTCGACGAAGACATCTGCGCCATGGGTACAGGGCCTTTCAAAGTCGAGGTTGACTTGATGCAACCGCTGGACCCGGACAAAAAACCGGCGGTCCACACCACGCCGCTGAACCACATTGGCCTCTGGATCGACGACTTGCCTGTGGCGGTCGAGTGGCTCACGGCCCGAGGCGTTCGATTCGCTCCGGGAGGCATCCGCAAAGGAGCAGCTGGATTTGACATCACTTTTCTGCACCCCAAGGCCAATGACGAGTTTCCGATCGCGGGTGAGGGGGTGCTGATCGAGCTGGTGCAGGCACCGCCCGAAGTGGTCAGCGCGTTTTCCCGGCTGCTGGCCCAGCCCGTGTGAACCTGCACGGTCAACCTCCGGCCCCCTGGATGGGCGGTGGGTGGACCCGTGTCTCACCTTCAATGATCCGGGTTTACGTCCCGAGACCCGGGCGTCACTCGCAGATCATGTAGGTTTTGGTCAGCGTCTCCAAAACCTCGAAGGACCCGGAAAAACCCGGAGGGATATAGATCGCCTCGCCGGCGCCGGCTTCTTCAAAATGGCCCACATTGTCGTGTACACGGCAGCGCCCTGCCAACACCGTGAACAGTTCACGTTCGGTCGGGCCCATGGCGATGCGCCAGTGTCCTGGCTCACAGCGCCAGACACCGCAAAACAGCTCGCCGCTTGGCACATGGCCGGACACCAGGTTCCAGGTTTCACGCAGGGGGTCGCCACGGATCAATCGCTCCGGCTTGGGGTGATCTTGCTCGGGTACGCCGTTTGGTGTTGCCGAGAGTTTGATCAATCGGGGTAGGTCGTGGCGGTGTTCTGTCATGTCGCCATTGTGCCGGCAATCCGTGTCAACAGGCCGCTGCGGCGTTGTTCGTGCGGCTTCTGCGGGGTAAGGTGTGAGGCGCAAGGCGAGAAGAACTGGCCGTGGTTTCCCCCTCAGTTTGGCGTCATGCCCCTGCGACACCTCGATACGCTCATAAGCCTGTTTACCCACCTTTTTGCGGCCGGCGTCCTGTGCGGCCTGCTGGGAGCCTACATGACCACCCACCATCCCGTTGCGACACCTTCCCCAACAACCCGCCGAGAGGCCGAGGTCCCCTTGATGGCCCTGGGCGATGAGCGCTGGGCGCAACGGCGTCCCCTTTGGCGTGAGCGTGAATTGGCCCTGGCCTGGCCCCTGGACTTGCTCGAGAAATTCAGCCTGCGCATGGCCAGACATGGCATGTGCATCAGCCGCGGGTTGATGATGTGCGACCGCCGCTATGCAGTGGAGCAATTGACGCACGCAAAGAGTATCGAGGACCCCTGTCTGTACGACCTGGCCACTCAATTGTTCACCCACTACGAAGCCCGTCCAGCTGGCGTCAGGGCTTTGCATTGAGGCCTGATTTGCCCGCTGCTGGTCGCTTGGCGTTTCGTGCGCGTTCAAGGTTCACGATCTGCGGCCGATAGGTAGACGAGTGCGGACTGCAATACGGAGATCACGATGGTTAGTCAACTTCTGAAGCCCGGCGTGTGGCTGATGCGCCGCTTGATGCTGCCCACCAAGCTGGTGCTGATGTCGCTCGTGTTGGTCATCCCGTTGGTGGTGGTGTCCGTCGTCCTGGTGCAACGACTCGGAGACGGCATCGATTTCGCCCGAAGCGAGATGGGTGGTGCGCGCATCACGGCACAGCTGGCAGAGGTCACCACCCTGGTGCAGCAGCACCGTGGGCAGACGAACATGCTGCTGTCGGGTGCCGGGACGGTTCGCGTGGCGCTGACCGAAACCCGCGCCCGGCTGAACCAGGCGCTGGCCGATGTCGATGCCGTTCTGGCTGTTCGGCCAGATTTTGGTCTGGATGTTGCATGGCAACCGTTGCGCCAGGCGCTGGGGGCGCTGCCCGACACCGAAAAGCTGGACGCGCCGGCTTCATTTGCCTTGCACACCCAGCAGGTGGAAGCTCTCGGGCGGTTTGTCTACACGGTCGGTGAGCGGTCTCAGCTGCTGTTCGATCCTGAGCCAGCCAGTTATTTCCTGATGGACATGGCCGTGACTCGAACGGGGCCATGGTCTGAAGCGATCGGACGCATCCGTGGGCTGGGTGCAGGCTTGCTCAGCCAGCCCTTGCCAGCCCCCTCCGAACCAGAGCCCGCTGTCGATGCCGGTCCTGACGCAACGGCAACGGACACCGCGGATGCAGCTGGAGGCGCAGAGGCAAGCTCGCAGACCACCGCCGCTGCTACGGCCACGGCCAAGGCGGATGCCGCTACAGACGCCAGGGCCGACGCTATCGGCCGCCTGCGCCTCATGCAGAGCGATCTGGACGCCAAGAGCCGCGCGCAGGCCTTTGCCATGACATTCTCCGTCCGACACGGGGAAGCTGATCCCGCCGGAGACATCGCGCTGCAGGCAACACAGTCTTTTGTACAGCTGACCCAGCGGGCCCTGGAGACACCGGGCAGTGTGGATGGCGAGGCCTTCTTTGTTGCGGGCACCGCGGCAATCACGGCTGTGACCGACTACGAGCGCAGGGTGCTCGAACGGTTGACCGGACTGCTGGAGGCCCGAGTGGCAGCGCTTGAATCGCAGCGCACCTGGGCCTTTGCCGGGACGGGCTTGGGTCTGGCCGCGTTGGTGTACCTGCTGATGGGTTTCTATTTCAGCTTTGTCGTCGATTTCCGGGAGCTGCTGGTCGCCATGCGCGAAACGACTTCGGGCAACCTTCGAGCCAAAGTGGAGGTGCGCGGGCGCGACGAACTGGGCCAGGTGTCCCAGACGCTGGAGGACATGATTGCGGGCCTCTCGAAAATGGTCGCCCAGGTGCGCAGCAACTCGGCCTTGGTGGCCCATGCGGGGAAGACACTGGCTGTTGGGAACCGGGATCTGGCCGGCCGCACCGAGCAGCAGGCTGCCAGCCTGGAACAAACCGCAGCCAGCGTACAGGAACTGTCCGGTACCGTGAACCAGAACGCCTCAACGGCAGGGGATTCCGACGCACAGGCTGCCCAGGTCCGTGATGTGGCCGAGTCCGGTGCACAGGCCATGGGGCAGGCCGTTACCTCGGTAGAGGCTATCCAGAAGAGCGCCCAGCAGATGAACGACATCATCGGTGTCATCGACAGTCTGGCGTTTCAGACCAACATCCTCGCGTTGAACGCTGCTGTCGAGGCAGCGCGAGCCGGTGAGCAAGGGCGCGGGTTTGCTGTGGTGGCCAACGAAGTGCGCACCCTGGCGCAACGCTCGGCAGGTTCGGCCAAGGAAATCCGCCAGTTGATCGAAGCGTCGGCGGTGCAGGTAGCGTCCAGTGTGTCGCAAATCCGGGCCGTTGGCAGCAACATGGATCAGATCGTCAATGGCGTGCGTGGTGTTGCCGCCAACATGTCGTTGATTTCGTCGGCCAGCGCCGAACAAAGCGCGGGGCTCAGCGAAATCTCGTTGGCTGTCGGGCAGCTGGACTCCATCACCCAGCGCAACGCCCAGATGGTCGATCGCGCCGTGAGTCAGGCGAACCAGCTCGAAGGGCGGGCGGCCAACCTCGCTCAGGCGGTGGCTTCATTCGTGCTGCAACAAGGCACCGCAGATGAGGCCGTTGAGCTTGTACAGCGGGCGTTGAATGCTCGGGCTCAGGCAACGCGCGACGCCTTTGTGCGGGATCTGACAGATCCTTCAAAAGGCTTCCACGATCGCGACATGTATGTGTTCGCCCTTGATAGCCAAGGCACGTATCGGGCTTTCGGCGGCCGACCAGACAAGGTGGGCAGCCGCGTGCAGGACATTCCCGGCGTCGATGGCGAGGCGCTGTTGCAGGCCATCATTGAGCAAGCCCAGGCCGAACCTGGCTGGGTGGAGTACGACATCCTGAATCCGGCTAGCGGTGCCTTGCAGGGCAAGATGTCCTACGTCACGCAGGTGGATGATCTCTATGTGGGTTGCGGCGTGTACAAGACTGCCGTGGCCCGCGTGAGCGCCTGAACACGCCTTCGTCAGCGATGGCCGGAAGGGGGCTCGGCCGCCAGGCGCTTGAGCCTGGCGCGTTCCAGCGCGGCTTCGATCACGGCGCGTTTCTTGTCCAGCACCGCCGCATCGGTGTGGAGGGAGTGCGCCGCCAGGTCGTCCAGCTTCATGCGGGCCTTGGCTTCCAGCGCACGGTCGTGCTCGGCCTGCTCGCGCACCAGTCGCGCGTTGCGGGCTTCATAGCGTTGGCGGGCCTGGCTGGCTTGCTCGGTTGACCAGGCCTGCCAGCCCGTGCGCGCCCCGCTCACCACATCCAGCGAAATGCAGTCCACCGGGCACACGGGAATACAAAGCTCGCATCCGGTGCAATAGGGCTCGATCACCGTGTGCATGCGCTTGTTGGTGCCGACGATGGCGTCGGTGGGGCAGGCCTTGATGCACAGCGTGCAACCGATGCACCAGTCTTCGTCGATGACCGCAACCGTCAGTGGTCCTTCAACGCCAAAGTGGGGATCCAGCGCTTGCACAGCCCGACCGGTCAAGGCCGCCAGACGCACAACGCCCTCGGTTCCACCCGGTGGACACTGGTTGATACCCGCTTCGCCATTGGCCAGCGCCTCGGCATAACCCGCGCAGTCGGGGTAACCGCAGCGCGTGCACTGCGTCTGTGGCAGGGCCGCGTTGATGCGTTGTGCGAGAGGGTTCATGTCAGACATCACAAAAGAAAAATGGGGGCCTGGGCCCCCATTTTGGTCGATCATGGCCGCCGGGTTCAGGCGGCTGGCTTGGCGCGCCGCTTGGCGGTTGCCGTTGCGCGTTTCGCTGGAGCCGCTGCTTTGGTCACGGCCGCCTTGGCGGTCGAGGTTTCAGCTGCAGGGGCTTGTGCCGTCGTGGCCTCGGCCGCGGGCGTGGGTTTGACCGCTGCGACAGCCGGGGTGGCCTGCGTTGCAACCGGCTCGACCACCGTCGCCACAGGGGTAGCGTCGTCCTTCACCACGGGCGCTTGGGGCACCACGGCCTTGACGGCAGGAGCGGGCTTTACTGCGGCAGCAACGGCTGCTGGAGCGGCAGGCGCGGATTTCGCGACTTTTGCCTTGGCGACAATCGCCTTGCGCGGTGCGCTCTTGGCCACAGGTGCTTTGGCCTTGGGCGCCGGCTTGGTTTTCACGACAGGACGGGCCTGCTGTGGGGTCGGATCATCGGCCTTTGTGGTGACTTTGTGGTGGTTCAGGATGAAGGCGTGCAGCACGGGGTACACGAACTCGCGCCAGCGACGACCACTGAAAATGCCGTAGTGACCAGCGCCCTTGGCTTCGTAGTGACCACGCTGGTTCTTGCCCAGGGCTGTGCAGAGATTGTGGGCCGCTTCGGACTGACCGGAGCCCGAAATGTCGTCGAGTTCTCCCTCGACGGTCAGCAAGGCCGTCTGGGTGATGTCTTGCGGACGGACGCGCTCGATCTTGCCTTTGGGGTTCTTGACATCCCAGGTGCCGTGCACGAGTTTGAATTCCTGGAACACGGTTTCAATCGTTTCCAGGTAGTAATCGGCGTCCATGTCGAGCACCGCGTTGTATTCGTCGTAGAACTTGCGGTGCGCTTCGACGCTTTCATCGTCGCCCTTGATCAAGTTCTTGAAATAGTCGTAGTGACTGTCTGCATGACGATTCGGGTTCATGGCCACAAAACCGGTGTGCTGCAGGAAACCGGGGTAAACACGTCGACCAGCGCCGGGGAATTTGTCCGGCACGCGGTAGATCACATTGTTCTCGAACCAGCTGTGGCTGCGCTCCACCGCCAGATCGTTCACGGCCGTGGGCGACTTGCGGGCATCGATAGGGCCGCCCATCATGGTCATCGTCAAAGGCGTGGTTTCACCGCGAGAAGCCATCAGCGAAATGGCCGCCAGCACGGGTACAGTCGGTTGGCACACACTCAACACGTGGCAATTTTCGTACTTGTCTTGCAGGTAGCGGATGAAATCCTGCACGTAGTTGATGTAGTCGTCCAGGTGGAATTCACCCTCCGACAGTGGCACCAGGCGGGCGTTTTTCCAGTCGGTGATGTAGACCTTGTGGTCCTTGAGCATGGTGCGCACGGTGTCGCGCAGCAGCGTGGCGTAGTGGCCCGACAGCGGAGCCACGATCAGGACCACGGGTTGGCCTTTGAGCTTGGCAAGCGTATTGGTGTCGTCCGAGAAGCGCTTGAAACGGCGCAGCTCGCAAAAAGGTTTGTCGATTTCGATGCGTTCGTGAATGGCGACGTCCACGCCATCGACATCGATCTTGGTGAGTCCGAACGTCGGTTTTTCGTAGTCTTTGCCGAGCCGGTGCATCAGGTCGTAAGCGGCCGAGACACGCTGGGCCATCGGCAACTGCGAGACGGCCATGGCCGGATTGCTGTAAATCTTGGCGGCCACTTCCGCCAAATCGGCAAAGGGCTCCATCAGGGAGCGTTGCGTTTCGTAAATCTGGTAAAGCATGGCGTACGAAATGTGCAG
>JBFHEQ010000119.1:0-8363 GCA_041584075.1 Hydrogenophaga sp. | reverse complement strand
GTGGCGAAGGTGCAGCCTGTGCCGTGGTGGTGGGGTGTGGCCACGCGCGGGAGTGACAACCAGCCCTGGGCATGGGGGGTGTGCAGCCAGTCGTGGGCCATGCGATCGCTGTGGTCACCTCCGGTGATGCAGACGGCCTCGGCGCCCATGGCCTGCAGTGCGCGCGCCATGGCGGGCGCGTCGCGTGTGGCGGGATCGCCCAGCAGCACCCTGGCTTCTGGCTGATTGGGCGTGATCACAGTGGCGCGCTGGATCAGCAGCTCGCGGTAGGCTTTCAGCAGTTCGTCGTCGGCAAAGGGTGCGCCGGTGCTGGCGCGCAACACCGGATCGACCACCAGCTGTACCGGTGTTTGCTCACGCAAGCGGTCCACCCACTGCGCCACCACCTGCGCGTTGGCCGCGCTGCCCAGCAGGCCGGTTTTGATCACGCGCGGTGGCAGATCGCTGGCCAGCGCGGCCAGCTGGGCTTCGAGCAGTTCGGGCGCCATGGCCTGTATTTGCGTCACCGCTGCGGTGTTCTGCGCGGTGACCGCAGCCACGGCGGTGCACAGGTGCACGCCGCAGGCGTCGGCCGCGCGCTGGTCTGCGGCGAGCCCTGCGCCACCGCCGCTGTCGGTGCCGGCGATGCTCCAGATGATGGGGGTGGAACTTCTCGTCATTTCACTGTGATGTCATAGAAGGTGCAACAGGTCTTCAGCACCTCGTGGCGAGAGGTGCCCCGTTCAGGGCACCCGTGGAACCGGCTTTGCCGGGCCACAGGGTGCGTCCCCCTCCCGCCGAAGGCGAGAGAGGGGGAAGACGCGAAGCGGCGCAGGGGGTGTTCCACTACCCAATCAAGAAGGGACGGCCACCCACGGGCGTTGATGCCACCGCCATGTCCTGTGGGGCCATCACGCCGGCTTCAAATGCCGCGCGCCCGGCTTCAACCGCCCAGCCGAAGGCCTTGGCCATGCGTGCAGGGTCCACCGCCTGAGCGACGGCAGAGTTCAGCAGCACGGCGTCAAAGCCCAGCTCCATCGCTTGTGCCGCGTGGGACGGCGCGCCGATGCCCGCATCGACCACCAGCACGGCGCCGGGCAAACGCGCACGCAGGGTGCGCAGCGCATAGGGGTTGATCAGGCCTTGACCCGATCCGATGGGCGCACCCCAGGGCATCAGCACCTCGCAACCCGCATCGAGCAGGCGCTGGCAGGTGACGAGATCGTCGGTGCAGTAGGGGAACACCGCAAAGCCGTCTTTGATGAGCTGCTCTGCGGCCTCCACCGTGCCCCAGGGGTCGGGTTGCAGTGTGTGTTCATCGCCCACCACTTCCAGCTTGAGCCAGGCCGTGTTGTAGAGCTCTCGCGCCATGTGGGCCAGCGTGATGGCTTCGCGTGCGGTGCGGCAGCCGGCGGTGTTGGGCAGCAGGCGCACACCTTGTTGCACGATGGCGTCGACAAAACCGTTGTCGCCCGCAGCTGCCAGGGTGCGTTTGAGACCGACCGTGACCACCTGCGTACCCGAGGTCTGGATGGATTCGGCCAGCACCTGCGGCGAGGGGTAGCCTGCGCTGCCCAGCAGCAGGCGGCTGTCGAGCGCGGTGCCATAAACGTTCAGTGGTGGCGGCATCGGGTCAGCTCCGTGAGAGGGTGGTGGCGTTCATTGGTTTTGAACCGGCACGTGGTCGCGGGAACCCGTGGCGCGGTTGTGCTCGTCCACGAACACGAGTTGGGGCTTGTGGCTGGCGACCTGGTCTTCGTGGACCTGGGCAAAGGCCGCGATGATGAGCAGATCGCCGACGGATGCGCGGCGTGCAGCCGATCCGTTGACCGAAATCATGCCGGTGCCGCGCTCGCCCTTGATGGCGTAGGTCACGAAGCGCTCGCCGTTGTTGATGTTCCAGATGTGGATCTGTTCGTTCTCCACCATGTTGGCGGCGTCCAGCAGGTCTTCGTCGATGGCGCAAGAGCCTTCGTAGTGCAGTTCACACTGGGTCGCGGCAACACGGTGGATCTTGGATTTGAGCAGGGTGCGGAACATGGGGGTCTCCTGGGTGAGGTGGGTAGCGGGTGAAAAATTGTCCCGATTCTGACGGGTCTTCAGCCGCCCACGATGGCCTTGAAGATGGTGAGGGCATCGCCCGGCTTCAAAGGGGTTTGTTCGCGCTGGTCACGGGGCACAAAGTGGCCGTTGAGTGCGGTGGCCACGCTGTTGGCGGGCATGTTCATGTTTCCCAGAACATGGGCCACTTGCAGGCCTGGCTGCCAGGACCACGGTTCGCCATTAACTTCGAAGTTTTGGATGGATTCGATGGTGTCCGGGTGGTCAGGCATGGGTGGGCTCCAGCAGCAAATTTTGCAAGGCGTCTTGGACCAAAGCAGGGGCGAGCAGCCAGCCGTGGCGAAACAGGCCGTTGATGCGCAACAGGCCAGACTCGGCCTGGATGTTGGGCTCGTTGTCGGGCAGGGCCGGGCGCAGGTTGGTCTCGAGGTGCACGATGCGCGCCTCGGCCAGCTCGGGGATCACGCTTTGCGCGGCGGCCATCAGCTCCACGGCGCTCTTCAGACTCACCGGCGACCGGTCTTCGCTTTCGATCTCGCTGGCCCCGATCACGAGGTGGTCGCAGGGCCGGGGCACGATGTAGACGCGGTGCCGCGGGTGCATCAGACGCGCAGGGCGGTGCAGCGTCACACCCGGAGCGTGCAGCCACACCACCTCGCCTCGCACGCCGCGCACGGGTGCGTCGGGCCGCGCGCCCACGCCGCGCACGTCGATGGCCAGATCGAAGCGCTGTGAGGAGCCGTCTTCGAGTTGCAGCCGACCCGGGGCCACTTCGCGCACGCGGGTGTTCCAGCGCCAGCGCACGCGAGGCGACGCCGCACACAGCGCGGGCAGCATCTGCAGCGGCAGGATCTGCCCTTCACCCGGCAGCAACCAGGCGTGCAGGCGTGGGTCGATGCCGGGTTCCAGCGCGTGCAGTGCGGCGCGGTCCAGGGCTTGTGGCGAGTGCAAGCCCGCGGCACGGGCGGGCGCCGTTTCCAGGCGTGCGAGCACGCGGCGAGCGGCACCCAGATCGCTGCCGTGGGCCAGCAACAGGCTGCCCAGCTCGCGAAAGTGGATGTCGGCCGGCTGCGTGGCATCGGGCGCAGGCGCGCAGGCGGTGCAGCTGCCGCAGGCGGCTGGCAGAGTGCTGGCCGCCTGCGGTGCGTGGCTCAGCGCCTGGGCGATGTCGCGCCACAGGGTGATGGAGCGCCAGCCCAGCTCGGCCACCCGGGGGCCGCTGGTCTCCAGCTCGGCGAGCGGGCTGAGCATGCCGGCGGCCGTGAACGCGGCTGCGCCCCGGCCGTCGCTGCAGGCCTGCGGCCCATCGGCCGGGTCGAACACGGTCACATCGTGCTCGGCACTCAGCCGCCAGGCCAGCAAACGGCCCAACAGGCCGGCGCCAGCAATCCCGATGGAGGCCATGGCTCAGCCCTTGGTGGTCAGCGACGACACGGGCACGTAGAACTCGCCACCCACGGCTTTGAACTCCGCGCTCTTCTGTGCCATGCCTTCGGCCAGTGCCTGGTCTTCGCTCACGCCTTTGGCGGCGGCGTAGTCGCGCACGTCTTGCGTGATCTTCATCGAGCAAAACTTGGGGCCGCACATGGAGCAGAAATGTGCCTCTTTCGATGAGTCCTTGGGCAGGGTTTCGTCGTGGAAAGCCTCCGCCGTCTGCGGATCCAGGCCGAGTGCGAACTGATCGCGCCAGCGGAATTCGAAGCGTGCCTTGCTCATGGCGTCGTCGCGGGCGCGGGCACCCGGGTGGCCCTTGGCGACGTCGGCGGCGTGGGCCGCGATGCGGTAGGCCATGATGCCCTGCTTCACGTCGTCGCGGTCCGGCAGGCCCAGGTGTTCCTTGGGGGTCACGTAGCACAGCATCGAAGTGCCCATCCAGCCGATCATGGCCGCGCCAATGGCCGAGGCGATGTGGTCGTAGCCGGGTGCGATGTCGATGGTCAGCGGGCCCAACGTGTAAAACGGCGCTTCGTGGCAGTGTTTGAGTTGCTCGTCCATGTTGGCCTGGATCAGGTGCATGGGCACATGGCCGGGGCCCTCGATCATGGTTTGCACATCGTGCTTCCAGGCCACTTGCGTGAGTTCGCCCAGGGTCTTGAGCTCGGCGAACTGCGCTTCGTCGTTGGCGTCGGATGCGCAGCCGGGGCGCAGGCCGTCGCCCAGCGAGAAGCTCACGTCGTAGGCCTTCATGATCTCGCAGATCTCTTCGAAATGCGTGTGCAGGAAGTTTTCCTTGTGGTGCGTGATGCACCACTTGGCCAGGATGGAGCCACCGCGCGAGACGATGCCGGTGCGGCGCTGTGCGGTGAGGTGGATGTAGGCCAGGCGCACGCCGGCGTGGATGGTGAAGTAGTCCACCCCTTGTTCGGCCTGCTCGATCAGGGTGTCGCGGTAGATGGCCCAGGTGAGGTCTTCGGCCACGCCGCCCACTTTTTCCAGCGCCTGGTAAATCGGCACGGTGCCGATGGGCACCGAGCTGTTGCGCACGATCCAGTCGCGCGTGGTGTGGATGTTGCGACCGGTGGACAGGTCCATCACGTTGTCGGCGCCCCAGCGCGTGGCCCACACCAGCTTGTCCACCTCTTCTTCGATGCTGGACGTGACCGCCGAGTTGCCGATGTTGGCGTTGATCTTGACGCCGAAGTTGCGCCCGATGGCCATGGGCTCCACTTCGGGGTGGTTGATGTTGGCCGGGATGATGGCCCGACCGCGCGCCACTTCGTCTCGCACGAACTCCGGCGTGAACACCTCGGGGATGCGCGCACCCATGGGGTTGCCTCGCAGCCGCTGTTCCCGTGCCGGATCGGCGAGGTATTCCTGCATCCATTCCCGCTTGCCGTTTTCGCGGATGGCCACGTACTCCATCTCGGGCGTCACGATGCCTTTTCGGGCGTAGTGCATCTGGGTCACGTTCTGGCCGGCTTTGGCGCGGCGTGGGGTGCGCTGCAAGCCTGCGGCTTCGGCGCGCAGCGCCTGGATGCGCTCGACGGTGGTCTGGTTCTGTTCGGCCTCGTTCTTCACGCCGTCGTCCAGCGCCGCGCGCTGGCGGCCCTCGTAGGTTTCGGTATCGCCGCGGGCATCCAGCCAGGGGCCGCGCAGATCGGGCAGGCCGCGGCGGATGTCGATGCTGGCGGTGGGGTCGCTGTAAGGGCCCGAGGTGTCGTACACCGTGACGCGCTCGCCGTTGCTCAGCGAGATTTCGCGCATGGGCACGCTGACACCGGGCAACTGGCCGGGCACATACACCTTGCGCGATGCGGGGAAGGGCTCGCGGCTGAGCGCAAACTGGTCGGCGAAGGGGATCTTGTCGGGGGCGTTCATGGCGGCGGTCTCCTGGCGTTGGGCTGTTGAACAAAAAGCAAACAGCTCCGGAGACCGCCCTTCAAACCCTGCAAAGCATGGCGCCCGACCCGACATGGACCTCTGGCGAGGGTGTCTGGGGCGATCTGGCACATGAAAATCACGTGTTCAGACCCATGGATGCAAGCCCTGGGGGCTGCGCTCTTCTTTCGCCGGTACTAGCCGGATCAAGTTCACGGGTTCGGTTGTTTTCAACCATCTCAGCGCCAGACCCTTTCAGGCCACGTGCACCCCGGAGCAGACCAAAGTGTAACCACCCCTTCAGGGTGAGGTCCACCATTTTTTGGGCGGCGTTGCGCGCCTGTGGACCAGGCTGGATTGCTTTGACCCGTTCGTACCTGGGTAAACCATTGTGAGCCGCCCCTGTTCGGGCGACCCTGGACCGCTGTCATTTGGTGCATGGGCGTTCGCCACAGGCGGCCAGTCGCGCCGCCCGAACGGCACGGGGTTCCTGACCCGGCACGCTGGCCCCGGCGGTCGCGAGCTTGGCTGCGGCGAAGGACTAAAATTTTAAGAAACCGGCGATCGGGGGGCCGTTGGCGTGAGGCCAAAAGAAGGGGGTTGTTTGAGGGTTTGCTCAGTGGTCAGCAGGGCCCGCTTCAGGGGACAATCGCTGTCAGCGGGAGGCTTGTGTGGTCAAGCTTTCGGCTCCCATCCTTTTTATCCGATGAGCCATGGCGTCGTGTCCAGACGGCCACGACGCGGGCAATGCGGCTGAAATTTTCCTGGAGCTTGCCTTTCAGTGCCGTCACTTCCATTTGAAGCCATTTTTAACGCTTCGCCTCTGCCTGGCAGCGTGGCCCGTCAGAGCGATGGATTGATGCTGGCGGTCAACGACGCCTGGGTGGCCTTGATGGGTCTCTCGCGAGACGAGGTGATTGGGCGCAAGACCAGCGAGTTCGATTTCTGGGTTCATCCGGGAGACCGGGACAGGTACCTCGCCGAGCTGCCGAATACGAATTCCCACCACCTGTTGCGCCTTCGCGCCGGGCAGGTTCACCGTGTGCGTCTGCATACGACGGTCATGGACATCGAGGGCGAGTCTTGCCTGGTGGTCTTCATGGGTGATGTGAAAGTGGAGTACGAAGCCGAAGTGGCTCTGGAGGCGGCTCACCAGGCTTTGCAGCACCGGGTGGAGCTGCTGGAGGCCAGCGAAAAGCTGGCCCGCATGGGCCATTGGACCAACAGCGATGAGAGCACGACGGTGGAGTGGTCTGCGGGCCTCTACGCGATCGGAGGCTTGCAGCCCAAACCGGTTCTCTCCCGACTTGAAGGGCGCAGCGGGATCCACCCCGATGATCTGGCCGCCTGGGTGGCGGCGCGAGAAGCCAGCGACAACCGCGAACTGGAGTTTCGATGGCTGCATCCCGATGGCGGCACAAGGTGGTTCAGAACACGCATGGGGCGAACCCATTTTGCGACAGAAGAACGATCCACCTTTGGCGTCATCCAGGACATCACGGCTGAGCGAGAAGCGGCCGAGCGCCTGGAGGCCCAACTGGCCTTTGTGCAAAGCATCACGGCCCATGTGCCTGCGGTGTTGTTCCAGGGCCGGTCACGGCTGGATGGCAGCACCGAGGTTTCTTTTATCAATGACGCCGTTCGGGAGCTGCTGGAGCTTGAGCCCGCCGATGTGTTGCGCGACGGCGCGCTCGTTTTCAACCGCATATGCCCAGCAGATCGCGGACCGTTTTACAGCGCCGCGCAAGTGGCGAGAGAGGGCCTGCGCACCTTGCATCAGGTCCTTCGAGCGGAGCTTCCGATCAAAGGTCAGCGCTGGATCCGGCTGCAGGCTGTGCCGCTACAGGAGGCGGCCGGTTCGGTGGTCTGGCATGGCTTCATGACCGATGTGACGGAGTCTGTGCAAGCCTCGCAGGCGCTGGAGCGCCAGCACCGCATGCTGGAGGCGGTTCGTCAATCCCAGGCGGTGTTCATCGAGAGCCAGGACCGGCGGCAAGCGTTCGAAAGCTTGCTGGAATCGTTCTTGGCCGTGACCGACAGCGAGTACGGGTTTCTCGGGGAGGTGTTCCGGGACGATGCCGGGCAGCCCTATCTCAAGACACACGCCATCACCAACATTGCATGGGACGAACCCACGCGCCGCCTCTACGCTGAGCGGCAGCAGGAGGGCATGGAGTTTCGCCGGCAAGACACACTGTTTGGACATGCCCTGGTCACGGGTGAAACGGTGATTTCCAACGATCCGGCAAAGGACAAACGATCGGGGGGCTTCCCCTTTGGACACCGCCCTATGAAGGCCTTTCTGGGTGTCCCTCTGCACATCGGTAAAGACCTTGTGGCCATGGTCGGTCTGGCCAACCGTCCCGGGGGCTACTCGGAAGAGGATGTGCTTCTGCTGCAACCCATGCTGGGCACGGTCAGGCAGCTGGTGCAGGCCTGGCGATACGAGCTGGAGCGCCAACGAACCAGCGAGACGCTCAAGGCCACCTCCGATCTGCTGAGGGAAAAGAGCAATGTGCTCGAGGACACCCTGGAGAGCATCGATCAAGGCTTGGCCAAGATGGATGGGCAGGGGCGGCTCGTCGCGTACAACCGGCGCTTTCTGGAATTGCTGGATTTGCCCGAGTCCTTGATGGCCGCAAAACCGACCCGTGACACCATTCTGCGGTTCCAGAAAGACCGAGGGGATTTCGGGCCCGACCAGTCGTTCGTCGGCCCGGCGGACCGCTTTTTCATCGAGAACCTCGATCCCCAGCGGGTGCCCGATTTGTACTTGCGGCGTACCCACGATGGCCGCACGCTGGAGTTCCATTCCCGTACCACCAGCGACGGCGGCACCGTGCGCACCTGCAGCGATGTCAGCCCTTACATTGCCGCACAGGAAGCCTTGCGCTCCGAACGCCAGCGGCTGGAGTGGGTGCTGGAGGCGACCCGGCCAGGTATCTGGGAGACCGATCAGCTCACCGGCAACATGACCATCAACGCCCGATGGGCCGATATGCTGG
>JBFHEQ010000118.1:0-8380 GCA_041584075.1 Hydrogenophaga sp. | reverse complement strand
CTGCTGGCCGTGGGCGGCGCCATCACCACCGCGCCCGACATGCACCGCTACATGGTCACCGAACAAGGCTGGCTCAGCGAAGCCCAGTTCACCTCGTCCATCGCCCTGTCGCAGGCCGCGCCCGGACCCAATGTATTGTTTGTCGCGCTGCTGGGCTGGAACGTGGGCCTGAACGCCGGCGGCGGGCCCGGTGTCGGCGGCATGGCCTGGGGCCTTGCGCTGCTCGGCATGCTGGTCACCATGGTGGCCATCATGCTGCCCTCATCGATCGTGAGCTACAACGCCACGCGCTGGGCCCACGCCAACCGCCATTTCCGCTCGGTCCGCGCTTTCAAGGCGGGTCTGGCGCCCATCGTGATCGCTTTGCTCATGGCCACTGGCTGGCTGCTCATGGCCGCGCACGACGAGATGCACCAGGACTGGCCCCTCTGGTTGCTGGCAGCCGTGGCCACCGGGCTGGTGTGGCAAACCCGCATCCACTTGCTGTGGCTGATCGGCGCGGGGGCCTTGCTTGGAGCGCTGGGCTGGGTTTAACCCGCGCGACCCCACCCTACAGGATCATTTTTCCCGCGCCAAGGATCCGATGGCGGCCACATCCATCGACCCCAGGGCATCGCGCAACGTGTCCATGCCGGTTCCCTGGCTGGTGGCGTCTACCATCACGCCATTGGCCAGCAACATGCTGAAACTGGCGTGGCTGCCATCTTTGCGGTATTCCTCTTTGTAGGCCACACCGTCTTTCTTGTAGATGCGCTCCACCTCGTCCGTGGTTTCCCGGTTCACGGTGGACGACGCCCAGGCCGCCATGGCCATGGCCAGCATCTTGACCGCGCCGATGTCGCGCACTTCGATGTTGATGGACTGGTTGTCTTTGGCGTACAGGGCCTCTACGCTGGAAAAACTCAGCCCCATGGCGGTGTCGGTGCGTGCTTCGATCGAGGTGCGGGGCATGCCCGCCAGGGTTTCTGACACAAAGGACTGCAGCTTTTCTGGTGCAAAAGGTTTGGCAGCGGCATCCCCACCCGTCACGGCGCCCAGCATGGCACCCATGGCTTTGCTGGCCGCCTCCTGATCGCCGCTGGCCTGTGCCGCTTCCATCTGCTTGCTGGCTTCCTCCATTTTTTTGCCGGCCTTCTCCAGCTCAGAGGTGTTGATGGAGATCTCGGTACCCGGCACCTTGATCGAAATATTCGCATCCTCTCCTCCGGCCCGGCCCATCATGCTGCTGTGACCAGTCCCGGAGAACATGGCGCTGACCGCGCCCAGAATCAGCCCGGCGACCACCCCGCACACCACCAGCACCGCGGTATAGCCCACGGCCTTGTCTTCGGGGGCTTTCATCAAGACCGGAATGCCGGTGTAGATCAGGTAGATGGAATACAGCGCGGCCAGCAAACCCAGCATGGACAGCGCCGGCAGCAAGCTGAAAATGCCGCCCACCATGCCGGCGGTGGCGCCGTAAGCCACCAGCTTGACCGCGCTGGGCAGGTCTTTTTCCCCTTTGAAAGTGGGCGCCAGCGCATTGGCGATGAGCGCCAGCACATAGACCATCACCAGCGACATCACATAGCCCACCACCATGTTCATGAGGCCGGAGAAGAACGGCACACGGATCGTGGTGCCGAAGAAGCTCATGCCAAACACGCTCATGCCGATGAAGGTGGCAACGGCCGGAATCGCCGCGAGGTACACCAGATAACTGGTGTAGATCGCCTTGACATCCGACGGCTCGCCTGCAATGACAGGCCAGGTGGCCTTGGGCTTGAGCAAGATGTCTTGAACGCGCTGGATCAGATTCATGTGGGGCTCCTGTGAGGCGAACACGACGCCAACTCACATTATGTTGCCAGACAAGACAAAGGTGTTACACCACGCCCCCCCGATGCGGGACGTGCCGACAATCCCGCCCTGACTCAGCGCGGGTTCTCGAAAAACAACGCATTGCTGTAGTTGCTGATCTCGAAATACACCTTCTTTTCGCCCGGATCGACCGCCATGTTCAGGTTTTCGTCCAGGACCCCATAACCATAACGATAAGCCCGCGCCTGGCCGTCATCGGTGCCCAGCGCCGTGCTGATCTTGTCGACTTTGATGAAGCGCCGCACCAGCTTGTCACCCGCATAAATCTCCAACACTCCGTTGGTGCCCGTCCAGTTCTGGATACCCCGGCTGATCTGGTTTTGCTGCTCCTGCGTGCAAGCCGCCAGCGCAACCAAAGCCGTTGCCCCCACCACCAGGGACACCCGTCTAGCAAACACGTTCATACCAACTCCTTCAATAAATCAGGCAAGCACAAGGCCGAAGGCTCCCGCAGGCAAGCGTCGGCAATGCGGTCCAGCTCGGTGGGTTCCGGGTTGATCACCACCAGGCGAGCCCCTTGCTGGTGGGCCGCAAACGCCAGGCCCGCAGCAGGGTACACCTGTCCCGAAGTACCCACCACCAGCATCAAATCACATTGTGCGACTGCACTTTCCGCCGCGCGCAGAGCATCCGCCGGCAGGTTTTCACCGAACCAGACCACGGCCGGGCGGCGCAGATTGCCGCAGGTCGCACACGCCGGAGGACGACCTTCGTCAGGCGTTTCGGCCTCGCAACAGGCGCGTGGCGCATCCAGCCAGCGGTCTTTCCCCAAAGCCCCGTGCAAGGCGATCGTTTCGGGTTGGCCTGCGCGCTGGTGCAGCCCGTCCACGTTTTGTGTGATCAGGCTCAGGCGACCCGGGTGTTGTCGGGCAAAGGCCGCCAACGCCGCGTGACCCGGGTTGGGCCGGGCCTGGGTGAGCAGGGTGCGGCGGTGCTGGTACCAGTCCCAAACCCGCGCGGGATGGGCCCGGTAAGCGGCTTCGGTCGCGAGCTCCTGGGGATCAAACCGGGCCCAAAGCCCCGTCTGCGCATCGCGAAAGGTCGGCACACCCGACTCGGCACTCACGCCCGCGCCGGTGAGCACGGCCACGTGGCGCGCCTCGCCCACCCAGGCGCGAACCGTTTCGCGCCCCGTTGGCATCACAGCCCCCGCTGACGCAGCGCCTCGTAGAGGCACACGCCGCTGGCCACTGACACATTCAAGCTCTCCACTGCCCCGGCCATCGGAATGCTCACCAGCGCATCGCAGGTTTTGCGCGTCAACTGGCGCATGCCCTGCCCTTCGGCGCCCAGAACGAGGGCTGTGGGTCCCTTGAGGTCGGACTGGTACAGCGTTTGCGGCGCGTCGTCGCTGGTGCCGATGATCCAGATGTTGCGCTCCTTGAGCTCGTTCAAGGTGCGCGCCAGGTTGGTCACCATGAAGTACGGCATGGTCTCGGCCGCTCCGCTGGCCACCTTGGCCACGGTGGCGTTGATGCCAGCAGCATGGTCTTTGGGTGCAATGACCGCGTGGGCCCCCGCGCCATCCGCCACACGCAGACAGGCGCCCAGGTTGTGCGGGTCGGTGATGCCATCGAGCACCAGCAGCAAAGGCGCCACGCCTTCGGCCTCCAGCCCCTCCAGCAATTCGTCCAGTGAATGGATCTGCTTCACCTCTTGCACCCGGGCGGCCACGCCCTGGTGACCGTGGCTCCCCGCGAGTTTGGCAATGCGCATCGCATCGGCCTCGATGAGGCGCACATTGGCCTCTTTCACCCGGTCTAGAAACTGGCGCATGCGCGCATCGCGGCGCGTGGGCTCAAAATAGATTTCAACAATGGACTGCGGCGCCGTTTTCAGACGCACGCCGACGGCGTGAAAGCCGAAAAGCACTTTAGGGGAAGACATGCTGGAATTATCCACGCTGGGGCCACGAGGCTCCCGCGGTGGCCGGTGACCCTGGACACATCCCGACCGGGGCGCACCCATACGGCTACGATGGGGACGGGCATGGCTTCCGTTGAACCGTCCAATGCCCATGACAGGGATGTTGGAACACCCGTCACCCCTGCCACATGGACGATCTGACCGATCAGGACTACATTGCCTCGATGGGTACCGGACCCCTCTCCTGCTGAAAGGCCAAAAAAGTGCACGTTTTAGATGGTTTTGGCTTGTTGCTGCTCGACGACCATCCCTTGTTCCGCGAGGGCTTGCTGCTGGCAATCGCCAAAATGGCACCGGATTGCGATGTGGTCGCCGTGGCCTCTCGAGAGGAGGCCGAAGCCCTCCTGGCCGCCGATCCCGAACGCTTCGACCTGGTACTGGTGGACTACAAGCTGCCCCAAGGCAATGGCCTGAGTTGTGCCACAGAGATGCGCGCCAGACATCCGCTGCAAGCCTTCGGCCTGATGTCGGGGGCCGACGACACCGGTCTGCCGGCACGGGCTCGCGCAGCGGGGCTGGTTGCCTTCCTCCCCAAATCCCTGGAGATGGAGGCCTTGCATCAGGCGCTGGTGAAGATCGCCCAGGGCGAACCGCTGTTTGTCGATCAACTGGATCGCCCTCAGACCGACACAGGCTCGCCCTTGTTTGGCCTGACGCCTCGACAGCTGGATGTCCTGGACATGCTGGCTTCTGGCAAAAGCAACAAGGAGATCGCCCTCGACATGGGCATCGCGCCGGCCACTGTCAAGAACCATCTCGAAACGATCTTCGGGAAAATGGGCGTGTCCAACCGCATGCAAGCGGTGATGGTCGCACGAGCCGCCTTGACACCAGATCACCCGTGAAGCAAACACCTTGGGACCCGCTGCCTGCAGCCACCCCGGCAACCGGGAAACACCACTGGCAGATTCAGCGCGAAATTTTGCGCCTGAGCGCCCAATGGCGCGTCGCAGCCGTGCTGTGGCCCTTGACCATTTGCGTGGTCAGCGCCGTCTTCTTTGGCCGTCCCGACCGATGGCCTCAAGCCATTGTCTGGGCGTCGCTCGTCTTCGCCGGACAGGGCTTTCGCCTCATCGTCCAGATTCGGGACCCAGGGCCTGAGCCCGCAGCCATCGCCAGGCGCCTCAAGGAACACCGGGCCAGGGTGTTGTTCAGCGCGCTGGCCTGGGGCAGCGCAGGTTTCTTGTTGTTTGACCGCGACGACACCATCCGGCAACTCGCACTCACCGTGGTGCTGGTGTCCACCGGCATCGGGTTTTCGATGTCGGCCTCGGCCCACGCGCCGACACTGAAACTGGCCTTGCCACTCTTGCTCGGCCCGATCATTTTGTCATTGCTGTTCAGCCCGCAGCCCTACATGTGGGTCATGGCGATCATGGGCTCCAGTTTCTTGATGCTGATGCACCGCCTCATCACCGACCGGGGACAACAGCTCGAAGAGTCGCTCAGCCTTCGCCTCATCGCACAAGAGGCCCAGGAAGAGAAACAGCGATTTTTCGCGGCCGCGAGCCACGACTTGCGCCAACCGCTGCAGGCGCTGAGCCTGTACCAGGGCGTTCTGAGCAAGGGCGACCCGAACCCGGTGGTGGTGGCCCGCATGGGAGACTGCATCGAAGCCCTTGACCGCTTGCTGGCAGGCGTACTGGACATCTCCCGCCTGGACTCGGGCGAAGTCGTGCCCATGCCCGTGCCGATCCATTTGCCTGCATTGATGCTCAGAATGGCCAGCATGCACGAGCCCGCCATGCGCGAAAAGGGCTTGCGGCTTCGGCTGCATGCGCAAGACGTCTGGGTGCTCAGCGATCCGCTTTTGCTTGAACGCATCTTGTCCAATCTGTTGAGCAACGCCACCCGCTACACGGAGTCGGGAGGCGTGCTGTTTGCCGCTCGCCACCGTGGTGGCCAGATCAACATTCAGGTTTTTGACACCGGGATCGGGATCGAGGCAGACGCCTTCGAATCCATTTTTTCCGAGTTCACGCAACTCAACAACCCGGCCCGCGATCCGGCTCGGGGAACGGGGGTGGGGTTGGCCACTGTGCAGCGCATGGCCCGGTTGCTGGACCACAAGCTCGCACTGAAATCCATCCCCGGTGGAGGCTCATGCTTTCAGCTGAGCATTGCCAAGACCTCCGCGCCGTCGCCGGCCGCCCCACCCTTGGTCAGCGCCGAGCCCGACACTGCAGGCAACGCGCTGGCGGGCCTGCGCCTGCTCGTGGTGGAAGACAACGCCTTGGTCGCCGATGCGCTCAGCACCATGTTTAAAGCCTGGAACCTGGACGTCACCGTGGCGGTTGACGCCCACTCCGCCATGGAGGCCCTGGAGCACAACAGCTTCGATGTGCTGATCAGCGATTGGCGGCTGCCAGGTGCCCAGGATGGCCTGGCCGTCCTGCGTTTCGCCAAAGCCCACCACCCCTCGCTGCGCCTGGCGGCCCTGCTGACGGGCGACAACGCGGAAAACCTGGGCAACGAATTTCCAGTCATCACCAAGCCTGTGCGGGCACTCCGCATGCGCGCCATGCTCAGCGCTCACTTGCGATGAAATCGCCAGAACGCACCAGGAAGTGCAAGTCTCAGGAGCCGTCACCCACCAGACGCAACAACGAGATGTTCTCTCGGGGAACGGTAGAAACCCCTCCCGCACTGAAACCGACCCGCATCGCGTAGCTGCTTGACCCCACATGTGGCGTGGAGGTCCAAAGGTCTGAGCCCACCGCGCCGGGGAAGAACCCAACGTCCAGTGAGGGCGATACCCGACCTCGATCAGGCAGGCTGGCGAGTTCCTTGACGTTGGGTACGCGCCAGCCGCTTCGGCTGGACCCCTGGGTCAGCGCCCCCTCTTGGCTCAGGTGGAACGAGGTGTTGTAGGTGCAGGCGCCTTCGCTCCAGAGCTGGCCCTCCAGGCAACGCCGCCAGATCAACCCGGTTTTCCGGTCAATCACGGCGTTGTTGACGCCGTCACCTGGGTACGGCTTGCTGGTGATGACGTGGCGAGTGCCATTCCAGGCCTGCCCTCGCACGAGCCGAACAGAATAGCTGTGCGAACGGAAGGAGCGCTTGATGCCTGCATCGGCCGTGAAACTCATGGTCCACCCGAAAGACGTCGAAACGGCGTCGGGCGTCGATGACCAAGAGGCGCCGTTTTCGGCGTTTGGAAACCAGTCCATCGTGATCCTGGGACCGCTTCCTGCCAAGCCGTAGTTCACGAGGTTGTGCAGTTCCTCCGCCTCGGGCAACCGCCAGTCGTTGAAACCGCAGAGATTCAAGGCGTTGACCCTGTTCACATACGCGCTGGCATCGCCCGACCGGTTGTCGCCATGGTAGGTGTAGGTGTTGGCGCCCGATCGCTCCCCCGATGCCGCTTTGCCTTCCCACACCAGACCCGTGACATCGTCGCGCACACAGTCTGTCCTGGGGTAGTACAACGGAAAAATGATGGGAAAGGTACCAAAGTACCCGGAGACGACATCGCTGTAGCGCATGGGATTGATGGCCGTGCGGTGACCATCTTGCTGAGGATTCAATGCCAACGCGCCGGCAGTGCTGCAGGCCACCAGGGTATTGCTGCCCGCCTGGTAACACTGGCTGGCGGTCACGCCGCTGTGCGGCACAGCCGGCGTCTGCCAGTCGCTGCCCAGCACGTAATAGCCCACGCCCTCGTAGCTGTACTGCGGCAAGGTCGCAATGATGTTGTCTTTTTCGGCGGCGCTGTTGGTGTAGAAATGAAACCCCCGCGCAGGGTAAAAAAACCGGTACAGCGGCGTGTAGCCCGTGCCAGCCAGTGTGCTGGCGTAATAGGCAATGCCTTCGTAGACGAACTGCGGCAAGGTGGACGCCACATGGGCCCGCTCGGCCTCGCTGATGGTGTAGAAGTGCACACCGGTTTGCGCGTTGTAGAAGCGGTGCACGGGGCTCAGTCCGGGGATGGTCGTGCCGCTGGCATAGAAAGCCGTGCCCTCGTAGCTCATGTGGGACAAGGTGGCCTGCACATTGTTCCGCTCCGAAACACTGGTGGTGAAAAAGTGGGCCTTGGTGCGGGTGTTGAAGAAGCGGTAGACCGCCGTGCGCGACGCGGCGCCCTTGCGTTCGGCATTGAATTCTTTCGAGACCGCCAAGCCCTTCTTTGATGCGGCTAACGCATTCTCTTCACCACTCAGCAAGGTGCCCTCAAAAGACTCGGGCAGCACACCTGTCCTGGTGATTTCCACCAGTTCAGCCGCACTCAGGCGCGCGCCTTCCTCCTGCAATGCGACAGTCTGAGCGCTGGGATTGGCATGGGTGAGAGGCAATCCCAAGCCCACGTTCCAACCCGTTTCTTTGGTGGTTTGAGCGTTATGGTTTTTCTCGGTAGCGCTGAATTCGTTAGATCCACCGCCGCAAGCGCCGAGTGACAATATGGCAACGAACGCACAGACCCACGGCACCAAAGTGCAAAGCTGTTGAGGGATTTTTGTGTTGCTGTTTTGGTTTCTCATGGCGCGCACTTGGTTTGGGGCATTGATGGACCGTCCGAAAACGCCAACAGCGAGCTCTTGCATCACGGGTCCGTCCTCACCAAATGAACCGCCAGATTGCTGGTGCGTAGGCGTGG
>JBFHEQ010000117.1:0-8435 GCA_041584075.1 Hydrogenophaga sp. | reverse complement strand
CCTTTCTATTGTCGCGCTCATGGCCCTCTACGACTCCACCGCCCCCTACCCCCGCGACTTGATTGGCTATGGGCGCGACGTGCCCCACGCGCGGTGGCCCGGCGGCGCGCGCATTGCGGTGCAGTTTGTGCTGAATTACGAAGAGGGTGGGGAGAACAGCGTCTTGCATGGGGACGCGGGCTCGGAGCAGTTCCTCTCGGAGATGTTCAACCCCCCGGCCTTTCCCGAGCGCCACATCAGCATGGAAGGCATCTACGAGTACGGCTCGCGTGCCGGGGTGTGGCGGCTGTTGCGAGAGTTTGAACGGCGTGGTCTGCCGCTGACCGTGTTCGGCGTGGCCACCGCCTTGCAGCGCCACCCCGATGTCACCGCGGCCTTCCGCGAGCTGGGCCATGAGATCGCGTGCCATGGCCTGAAGTGGATTCACTACCAGCACATCGACGAAGCCACCGAGCGCGCCCACATGGCCGAAGCCATGGCCATCTTGCAGCGCCTGACCGGGGAGCGGGCGCTGGGTTGGTACACCGGCCGCGACAGCCCCAACACCCGCCGTCTGGTGGCCGATTTCGGCGGGTTCGAATACGACAGCGACTACTACGGCGACGACCTGCCCTTCTGGATGAAGGTGCGCAAGACCGACGGCAGCGATGCCCACCAGCTCATCGTGCCCTACACCCTGGACTGCAACGACATGCGTTTCGCCCTGCCGCAGGGGTATTCACACGCTGACCCGTTTTTCCAGTACATGAAAGACAGCTTCGACGCTTTGTACGCCGAAGGCGATCCCGATGGCCTGGACCGGCCCAAGATGATGAGCATCGGCATGCACTGCCGCCTCCTGGGCCGCCCGGGCCGCATCACCGCGCTGCAGCGGTTTCTCGATCACATCCAGTCGCACGAAGGCGTCTGGGTCGCACGCCGGCTCGATATTGCCCGCCACTGGAAAACCACCCACCCCGCTCCTGTCTGAGACCCTGCCCATGACCGCCATCTCGCTCGAACAACTCAACGCAGCACCGCTGGCCGAGGCCGTCGGCCTGCTGGACGGCCTCTACGAACACTCGCCCTGGATCGCCGAGCTGGCGATGGCGAAACGGCCATTCGCCTCGCTGGCCGCGCTCAAGCATGCGATGGTGCAGGTCTTGAACGCGGCGGGCATCGAGGCCCAGCTGGCCCTGATCCGCGCCCACCCGGAACTGGCCGGCAAGGCCATGGTGAGCAACACGCTGACGGCCGAATCCACCAATGAACAGAACAAAGCGGGCCTGACGGCCTGCACGCCCGACGAGTTTGCCCACATCCAGCAGCTCAATGCCGACTACAACACCAAGTTTGGATTTCCGTTCATTCTTGCGGTGCGCGGCCCGCGCGGTACCGGCCTGGGCAAAGCGGAGATCATCGCCACTTTCGAGCGCCGCCTGCACAACCCGGTTGATTTCGAGCGGGACGAATGCCTGCGCAACATCCACCGTATCGCAGAAATACGCCTGAACGACAAGTTTGGCTTCGAGCCCACCCTGGGGAACGAAGTCTGGGACTGGCACGAAGCCCTGGCGCAGCACACCGACCCTGGCTACGCCGAGGCGGGGCAGCTCACCGTGACCTACCTCACCGACGCACACCGGGCCTGCGCCGTGCAATTGCAGCAGCAGATGTTCGACTGTGGTTTTGACACTGTGCACATCGATGCGGTGGGCAATGTGGTGGGCCGGTATCTCGGGACCACAGACGACGCACCGTCCTTGCTCACGGGCAGCCACTACGACACCGTTCGAAACGGCGGCAAATACGACGGTCGCCTCGGCATCTACGTGCCCATGGCCGCGGTGCAGCAGTTGCACCTGGCGAGCAAGCGCCTGCCGTTTGCCATTGAAGTCGTGGGCTTTGCGGAAGAAGAAGGCCAGCGCTACAAGGCCACCTTTCTCGGCTCGGGTGCACTCACAGGGCATTTCGATCCGGCCTGGCTGGACCAGCTGGATGCAGACGGCATCTCCATGCGGGCGGCCATGCAGCACGCTGGGCTGCCGGCCACGCTGGCGGCCATTGCCCCCCTCAAGCGCGACCCGGCGCATTACCTGGGCTTCGTCGAAGTGCACATCGAACAGGGACCGGTGCTCAACGAGCTCGACATTCCGCTGGGCGTGGTGACGTCCATCAACGCCAGCGTGCGCTACCAGGGCCAGGTCTCGGGCATGGCCTGCCATGCGGGAACCACCCCCATGAACCGGCGGCGCGACGCGGCATGTGCCGTCGCCGAGCTGGCGCTCTACCTCGAAAAGCGCGCACTGCAAGACGGTGACTCGGTCGCCACCATCGGGCAGCTCAACGTGCCCAATGGCTCAATCAACGTGGTGCCGGGGCAGTGCCGTTTTTCTCTCGATTTGCGGGCACCCAGCGATGCGCAGCGGGACGCCCTGGCCCAGGACGTGCTCGCCGAGCTGGCCGCCATCTGCCAGCGCCGTGGCGTGGCCCACTCGCTGGAGGAAACCATGCGGGCTTCCGCGGCGCCCAGCGCACCTGAATGGCAGCAGCGTTGGGAAAGCGCCGTGACCGCACTGGGAGTCCCGCTCTACCGGCTCCCCAGTGGGGCTGGCCACGATGCCATGAAACTGCACGAAATCATGCCGCAAGCCATGTTGTTCGTGCGCGGCCTCAACAGCGGCATCAGCCACAACCCACTGGAATCCACCACCAGCGACGACATCGACCTGTGCGTGCGCGCGTTCTCCCACCTGTTGCAGCAAATCGCCCAGGACTGAAGCCCGTTTGCCTGCACCCAACCCTCAACCCCAAATGACCCACATGATGAACACCCCTTTCGAACAGCTCGACGCCTGGATCGACCAGCATTTTGACGAGGAAGTGCAATTCCTCCAGGAACTGGTGCGCGTGCCCACCGACACCCCCCCGGGCAACAACGCGCCGCACGCCGAGCGCACCGCCGACCTGATGGCGGCCATGGGTCTCGATGCTGAAAAACACGCTGTGCCCGACGCCGAAGTCAAAGCCGTGGGCATGGAATCGGTCACCAACCTGATCCTGCGCCGCCGCTATGGCGATGGCGGCAAGACCATCGCGCTCAATGCCCATGGTGATGTGGTGCCCCCAGGCGAAGGCTGGACACACGATCCGTATGGCGGCGACATCGTGGACGGCAAGATCTATGGTCGCGCCACCGCCGTGAGCAAGTGCGACATCGCGAGTTTCACCTTCGCGATCCGTGCCCTCGAGTCGTTGGGCGCCCGGCTCGCCGGCAGCGTGGAGCTGCACGTGACCTACGATGAAGAATTTGGCGGCGTGGTGGGGCCCGACTGGCTGCTCAGCAAAGGGCTCACCAAGCCCGACCTGATGATCGCGGCCGGGTTCAGCTACCAGGTGGTGGTGGCCCACAACGGCTGCCTGCAGCTGCAGGCCACGGTGCACGGCGACATGGCCCATGCCGCCATCCCCGACTCTGGCACCGACGCCCTGCAGGCGGCGACCCACATCCTCAATGCGCTCTACGCCCTCAACACCGATTACCTGAACGTGACCTCAGAGGTCGAAGGCATCACCCACCCCTACCTCAACGTGGGCCAGATCGTGGGCGGCACCAACACCAATGTGATCCCCGGAAAAGTGGTGCTCAACATCGACCGCCGCATGATCCCGGAGGAAGACCCGAGCGAGGTGGAGGCGTCCATCCGCCGAACCATTGCCGAAGCCGCTGCCTCCTACAACCCCCCGCGCGGAGGCAAGCAGGTCACGGTGGATGTGAAGCGCCTGCTGCTGTCCCGCGCGATGAAACCGCTCCCCGGTAACCAGCCCCTGGTCCAGGCCATCCAGAAACACGCCCTGGCGGTGATGGGTGAAAGCATCCCGGCACTGGGAACGCCGCTCTACACCGATGTGCGCCTTTACGTGGAGCGTGGTATCCCGGGCGTGATCTATGGCGCGGGCCCACGAACCGTGCTGGAATCGCATGCCAAGCGGGCCGACGAGCGCCTGGACCTGCAAGATTTGAAGTCGGCAACCAAGGTGGTGGCGCGCACATTGCTGGAGCTGCTACAGCCAACCTGAGCCAACCCGCCCCTGCGCACCGGCACAGCGCCCGCACTTCTGCGTGCGGGCTTTTTTTTGTGTCACAGTGACACCTTGACGAATCGATCAGGAGACGCCCCATGACCCCAGCAGAACAAGCTTTGCGCGATGCCGCATTCGAATACCACCGTTTCCCCAGCAAGGGAAAAATTGCGGTCACCCCCACGAAACCCCTGTCCAACCAGCGCGACCTGTCGCTGGCCTATTCGCCCGGCGTGGCCTACCCCTGCCTGGCCATCGAGGCCGACCCATCGCTGGCGGCCGAGTACACCTCTCGCGGCAACCTCGTCGGGGTGGTCACCAACGGCACGGCCGTGCTGGGCCTGGGCGATATCGGCCCGCTGGCCTCCAAGCCGGTGATGGAAGGCAAAGGCTGCCTGTTCAAGAAGTTCGCGGGCATCGATGTGTTTGACATCGAGCTGGACGAGCGCGATCCCGACAAACTCGTCGACATCATTGCGGCGCTGGAGCCCACGCTCGGTGGCATCAACCTCGAAGACATCAAGGCCCCCGAGTGCTTCTATATCGAGAAGAAGCTGCGCGAGCGCATGAACATCCCGGTGTTCCACGACGACCAGCATGGCACAGCCATCATTTCCAGCGCCGCCCTGCTGAACGGCCTGGAGCTGGTGGGCAAGGCCATCGACCAGGTCAAGGTGGCGGTCTCCGGTGCTGGCGCCGCGGCCATTGCCTGCCTGGACGTGATGGTGGGTCTGGGCGTGAAGGTCGACAACATCCTGGTATGCGACTCCAAGGGCGTGATCCAGTCCGAGCGCGAAGATGCGAAGGCTGGCAAGCTCGACGAATCCAAGCGCCGGTATTGCAGCGTCACCAGCGACCGCACCCTGGCCGACGCCGTCAAGGGCGCCGATGTGTTCCTGGGTTGCTCTGCCGCCGGCGTGATGACGGTCGACATGGTCAAGTCCATGGGCGACAAGCCCATCATCCTGGCGCTGGCCAACCCCGAGCCTGAAATCCGGCCGGAGCTGGCCAAGGCCGCCCGGCCCGACTGCATCATCGCCACCGGTCGCTCGGACTACCCCAACCAGGTCAACAACGTCCTGTGTTTCCCCTACATTTTCCGCGGGGCGCTCGATTGCGGCGCCACCCGCATCACCGAGGAAATGAAACTGGCCTGCGTGCGCCAGATTGCCGATCTGGTGAAGAGCGAAACCAGCGAAGAAGTGGCCAACGCCTATGCCGGTCAGGAGTTGATGTTCGGTCCCGATTACCTCATCCCCAAACCTTTTGACTCGCGCCTGATCCTCAAGATTGCACCGGCGGTCGCACAAGCTGCAGCCGATTCGGGCGTGGCCACGCGCCCGATCACCGACATGGCGGCCTACATCGAAAGCCTGGGGCGCTACGTTTACCAGACGGGCCTCCTGATGCGCCCCATCTTCTCAGCCGCCAAGGCCATCCCAAAGGACAAGAAGCGCGTGGCCTACGCCGATGGCGAAGACGAGCGCGCGCTGCGCGCGGCCCAGATGGCCATCGATGACGGTCTGGCCTCGCCGATCCTGATTGGGCGCCCGGCCGTGATCGCAGCCCGCATCGAAAAAGCCGGGCTGCGCATGCGACTGGGTGTGGACGCAGAAAACTGCAACCCTGAAGATGATCCACGCTTCCGCCAATACTGGGAACGTTACCACCAGCTCATGGTGCGCAGCGGCGCCACGCCCGAGGTGGCCAAAGCGGCCGTGCGCCGCTCCAACACCATCATCGGCTCACTCATGGTCTCGCTGGGCGACGCCGACGCGCTCATCTGTGGTCTGGCTGGCCACTACATGACCCACCTCGAACGCATCGACAGCATCCTGGGCAAGAGCGGCGGCGTGACCAACTATGCGGCCGTGAATGCCCTGATGACGGACAAGGGCCCACTGTTTGTGGCCGACACCTATGTCAACGAAGACCCGAGCGCCGAGCAACTGGTTGAAATTGCCTGGATGGCGGCGCAGGAAGTGATGCGCTTCGGGATTCCGCCCAAAGTCGCCTTTCTTTCCCACTCCAGCTTTGGCTCATCCAGGCGCCCCGGCGCCCGCAAGATGCGCCTGGCACGTGACCTGTTTGTGGCCCAGCATCCGGAGATCGAATGCGATGGCGAACTGCACGGAGATGCCGCGCTGGAAGAAGGCATCCGCAACCACTACAACGCCGACTCCACCCTCTCCGGTTCAGCCAACCTCCTGGTCTGCCCCAACCTGGATGCCGCCAACATCCTCTACAACGTGCTCAAAACCACCACCAGCGGCGGCGTGACCGTGGGCCCCATGCTCATGGGTTGTGCCGGTACGGCCTATATCCTGACCCCTGCGGCCACCGTTCGGCGCGTGCTCAACATGACGGCTCTGGCAGCAGCCAGCCAGCGTATCTGACCCACCTGGATACGGCGGTTCAGCTCATGAAAAGGACGCTACAGCGTCCTTTTTTTCGCCTCGATCACCCCGGAGACACAGGGTAATTCCCCATGTCTTCACCAATTTCAGTACACATAATGTGTATACAGTTTTTGAAACGCTGGCGTCTTGCCTGCCTTCCATGGAGTCTCCAATGAACCACCACAGCCTGGGCACCCGGGAACAGCTGCGCGACCCCAACTACACGCCGGCACTGGCGAAAGCGATTCCCCTGGGCATTCAACACGTGCTGGCCATGTTTGTCAGCAACGTCACGCCCGCGATCATCGTGGCGGGAGCCGCCGGTTTTGGTTTTGGCTCCAACTCGCCGGATTTCCACAACCTGGTGTACATGATCCAGATGTCGATGTTCCTGGCGGGCATGGCCACCCTGCTGCAAACCATCGGTTTCGGCCCGGTGGGGGCGCGACTGCCCATCGTGCAGGGCACCAGCTTCGCCTTCATTCCCATCATGATCCCGGCTGTGGCGGGCGCGGGCGTGGCCGGCATGGCGGGGCTGATGACCGGCATCGTGCTGGGCGGGATCTTCCATTTCTGCCTGGGCTTTTTCATCGGCCGCATCCGCCATGCCCTGCCCCCGCTGGTGACCGGCCTGATCGTGCTGATGATCGGCCTGGCCCTGGTCAAGGTGGGCATCGAATACGCCGCCGGCGGGGTGCCCCTCAAAGGCAAGCCCGAGTTCGGCAGTCTGGCCAACTGGTCGGTGGCGCTGGTGGTCATCGCGGTGACCTTGCTGCTGAAATTCTTCGCCCGGGGCATGCTGTCGGTCGCCGCCGTGCTGGTGGGGCTGGTGGTGGGCTATGGCTACGCCATGCTGCTGGGCAAGGTCAGCTTCGCGGCGGTCGCTTCTGCGGCCTGGTTCACCGCTCCACAGCCTTTCAAGTTCGGCTGGGAAATCAACTGGGCCATTGTGGTGGGCATGTGTTTCATGGCCGTGGTTTCGGCGGTGGAAACCGTGGGCGATGTCTCCGGCATCACGAAGGGCGGCGCAGGCCGCGAAGCCACCGATAAAGAGGTCTCGGGCGCCACCTTTGCGGATGGCCTGGGAACCGCCGTGGCCGGGCTTTTCGGCGGGTTGCCCAACACGAGCTTCAGCCAGAACGTGGGCCTGATTTCCATGACCGGCGTGATGAGCCGCCATGTGGTCACGCTCGGCGCCATCTTCCTCATCATCTGCGGCCTGATCCCCAAGCTGGGCGCGGTCATCGCCTCCATGCCCATCACGGTGCTGGGCGGTGGGGTGATCATCATGTTCGGCATGGTGACCGCGGCGGGCGTGAGCATGCTCTCGGACGTCAACTGGAACCGCCGCAACATGGTCATTTTCGCCGTCTCCCTCTCCATCGGCCTGGGCCTGCAGCTGGCGCCCGAAGCCCTGCAACACCTGCCGGAGACGGCCAAGGTGCTGATGACCAGCGGTCTGCTGCCTGCGGCCACCATCTCCATCGTGCTGAACCTGGTCCTGCCCCAGGATCTGGAGTGATCGCCCGCTCACCGGCACCGGTCACACCGGTGCCGGTGAGCGGCATGGCGCCGCCCGTGCCATCCTGATCGGTCAGTGCACGCTGAAATCGATCACGATCGCACCTGGCTCGCGTTGCAGGTAAGCCACCCGGACCCTTTCTCCATATCGTTGCCCGATCTGGGCCAGCAAGGGCAGCGGGTCATGGTCGTTGGCGAAGCGCATGGTTTCGCCGGGATACAGCGCGTCCAGCGCACCGAAGATGGCGGCATGGCGAAAGCGCTTGGCAACACCCCGGGCATCGAACGGGTAAATGGCTTCGGGCGAAAGGTGCTTATGGGCTTGTGTCATCGGGACTCCTTGAGGTGAAAACGGATGGATGGGCAGGTCATCAGGCTCTGTTTGAGCGCTGGGCGCTGCGCCGGTCAGCCGTCTGCTTGCGGTTCATCGGGACGGCCACCGGCGCCAGCACT
>JBFHEQ010000116.1:0-8446 GCA_041584075.1 Hydrogenophaga sp. | reverse complement strand
GCATCCTCAGGCGCCTGGAGCACCATCCCTGAAAACCCGGAGAAACGCGAATTTGTCCGACGTTCGTCTCCGATAACCCACAAATCACTCCATCTTCAGAAAAGCCCCTGCGCCGGCTGTCGCAAGCAAGCTCCCGTTGATCGCATGGCGCTGTTCACAAAAATTGCCTCCCCACTACACTGAAAAAGTAACCAAGGAGACATTGATGATGAAGAAAATCGCGCTGGGGCTCACCCTGGCCGTGGTGGTGGGCGCTTCACAAGCCCAGTTGCTGATCGGACAGACAGCGGGATTCACCGGACCCGTGGCAGCGGGCGTCAAAGAGACCACGGATGGCGCCCTTCTCTACATCGATGCCATCAACGCCAAAGGCGGCGTGAACGGGCAAAAGATCGAACTGGTTTCGCTTGACGACAACTTTGACCCCAAGGTGACGGCTGAAAACGGGCGCATCCTGATGGAGGAGCGCAAAGTACTGGCCATGTTCCTGACTCGCGGAACACCCCACACCCAGGCCTTGTTCCCTTTGCTCGAAAAGAACGGCGTCCCCTTGATTGGCCCCTCCACAGGAGCCATGGTCATGCATGAGCCGGTGAACCCCTGGGTATTCAACGTGCGTGCCACCTACCAGCGCGAAGCCGAGAAATCGGTTGCCTTCCTCACCTCCATCGGATTCACCCGTATTGGCATTGTTCATGCCGATGACTCCTTCGGCAAAGATGCCACAGCCGGTGCACAAAAAGGCTTCGACAAAGCCAGTCTCCAGCCCTCGGTGGTGATCGCGGCCGATCGCTCGAAGCCCGACTTCGGCGCGATCATCCCCGAGCTGGTCAAGGCCAACGTTCAGGCGGTGGTTTGGATCGCCTCGGGAACAGCGGTCTCCAACGGCGTGAGCGCGCTGCGCAAAGCGGGCTCAACGGCGCAGATCGTGACCCTGTCCAACAACGCCTCCAGTGGCTTTATCAAAGGCCTGGGCGACTACAGCCACGGCGTTATCGTGAGCCAGGTCTACCCCAGCGAGCGTTCAGCGGCTTACGCCATGGTCAACGAGGCCCGCAGCCTGGCCAAAGCGAGCAAGTTGCCTGACATCAGCCCGGCCATGCTGGAAGGCTTTGCGGCGGCCAAGGTCCTGGTCGAAGGCCTGCGCCGCGCTGGCAGCAAACCCACCCGGGCAGCCGTCGCCAAGGCCCTGGAATCCCTGCGCCCCTACGATCTGGGCGGTTTGAGCGTGGACTACTCGGCCACCGACCACAGCGGCCTGGACTTCGCCGATTTGTCCATCATCGGAGAGCGCGGGAAGTTCCGTCGCTGAGATACAGCGGCCGGCAAAACGCCCTCAGCCCAGAAAGCCCAGATCGCGCGTGCTGCCGAAATTGGGCAGATTGGGCAACACGGCGTTGAGCTGGCCGTCGTTGGCTCCCATCCAGCCCAGGAGCGTGGCAGCGTACTGGTCGACGCTGCTGGAAGGGATCCAGCGCCCATGTTGCTCCCAGGCATCCACACCGATGTCGCTGGGGCCGCCCAGCACCAGATCGGGGTACACGCCATGTGTGGTGTTCCCCTGCACGGCGCCGCCCATCACCAGTTGGTGGTTGCCCCAGGCATGGTCCGTTCCCGAGCTGCTGTTGGGCTTGAAGGTGCGGCCAAAATCGCTTTGGGTGAACAGCGTGACCTGGTCCGACATGCCCAATGCTGCCATGGCGTTGTGGAAGCAGGCCATGGCGTCAGCCAGCTCTTTGAGCAGGCGCGCGTGGTCACCCGTCTGGCTGTTCGTGCTGATCTGGCTGCCGTGCGTGTCGAATCCGCCCATCTGGGCAAAAAAGACATGGCGGTTTCCCTGCACGGTGGCGCGGCCATGGATCAGCTTGGCGATCTGATAGAGCTGTGAGCCCAGTCCTGTTGACAGCGCGCCGCTCGCATTGGTCAGCGGCGCAAAGGCGGTGTCGATGCTGGCTTGCACACCATCGCTGGGCCGGCTCTTGATCAGTGCGCCCAGGCGGTCGGCCACGGCCATGGCTTCCAGCTGGCGCGCCGCATAGACCTCGCCCAATGCGTTCCCTTGCGCCTCGCTGTACAGCGCCAGCAGTGCGTTTTTGCGGGCGACCTCAGGGGTCCACGTACCACTCAAGCCTTCCAGCCCGAAGGTCGATCCCGGCCCGGGCAACACCAACGGGGACACCTGGGCTGAAAGCCCGAAGCGCCCGTTGCCACCCACCGAAATCACGGGTGACCCCATGCCCATCACATCAGCCGCCCGACCACCCCAGCCCGTGCGCTCCAGTGCGCTGGTGGTGGATGTCTCCCACAGGATTTGCTGATCGGAATGGGAAAACAGACTGTCGGGCACCAAGGGCGAAGACGCTGGCGCATTGCGCAGTTGTGTCTTGGTCACGGGCGCATACAGTGGCCCCACATTAAAAACGGGTGTCAGGTTTCCGGCGGCCCAGACAGGCGCCAGAGCCGACATGGCCGGGTGCAGGCCATAGCCCGTGCTGCCCAGACCGACCAGGCTGTTGACGGGCAAGGCGAGCGCCCCTCGAACAGCCTGATATTGGTTGTAGCGTGTCGCGTCAGTGGGCACCACCATGTTGGTCCCGTCATTGCCGCCAAACAGGAAAACGCAGACCAGGGCCTTGTAGCCGGTCTGGGCACTGGCCAAGCGAGGCGTCAACAGCGAAATACCGCCCGCGCCGACGGCTGCCACCATGGAGCCACCCGCCAACTGCAGGAGTCTCCTTCGATTCAGGGGTGTGAAAGTGCTCATCGGGTGTTCCTGCGAATCGTGGTCGACATCAGCGGACGATCTGGTAATTGGGTGAGGAAAACACCAGATAGGCCGCCTGACGCACCCGGTTGGTCAGGTAGTCGTTGCCACTGTTTTGCTGGGTATAGGCAGCCACGGCGTTCACGACTGCGGTACGTGCAGCGGTCGGCAGCGGCGCTCCAAGGGCCAGCAGAGACAGGCGATCCACCAGCCTGGCGGGGTCGCTGGCGTCGGCCGCAAATGCCGACAGGTCCACCCGCGTACCCAGGGCGCCCGGCACATCGGACTGGGGTGCTGAGCCGCCCCAGAACACCAGATAGTTCACATAGTTCACCCGCTGCAAAGCCGCGTTGGTGCTGTGCAAGGCAAACGCCGGGCCCACCAGCGACGTACCGGCCACCGGGTAATCGGGCGGGTAAAAGTTGAACACCGACGGCGCGCGGAACGCATGCTGCCGCAGCTGTTCGCCCCACCACCAGCCCAGCGCATCGCCATCGGTGCGGCCATTGAGCGCGCGCAACACGCCAGTGAAAAATTGCGCCGGCTCGCGCAATCGGCCCGCGGTGTTCAAGGGTGTCGATGTGCGTGCCTCGGGGTCCAGCAAGATGGCGGCGATCGTGGCCTTCATGTCACCGCGCCGCCCCGTGCCAAAACCCTGAGAACGGCCCGATACGAATGCGGCGGCCACCCGCTGCACATAGGGCGGGGAGGGGTTGCTGGTCACCAGATGCTGGATCAGCTGGCGGCCGACGAATGGCGCCATGTTGGGGTGGGTCATGAGGCTGCTGAGCACCGCATCCAGCGCCTGGCTGGCGTTGTGACCCGAAGGCAAGGTGACTCCGGAGAGCAGCGCACGGGCCGCCGTGTCATGGAAAGCGGCCACGGGCACCATGTCCCCGCCGTAGTACTGGCAATTGCTGCCCCGGGGCCAGCAGCCCCAAGGCGTGGCACCACCGGCCGGATAGGTCCAGCCCGTCAGCGCGTAAGCGTAGTTGCGAACCGTTTCATTGTCGTAGGTCGGGACACAGTCACCAGTCTTGAGCGTGCCATCGGTATTGAGGTCGCAGGTCCCCAACGAAAACAACTGCAGCAATTCGCGCGCAAAATTTTCGTTGGGCGCGGCTTTGTCGTTGTTGACGTTGTTGAGGTAGTCCCCCATCACAGGCGAAAGCACCACGCTTCGCAAAACATCCTGGTAGTTGCCGAACGCCTGGTTCAACAAGGCGTTGTTGTAGTTGCGCAAGCCGTAGGTCCCAAACACCTCGAGATTGGAGACCACCAGAATTTGCTGCAACGCCCAACCCACCCGCTGGCGCAGCTGATCGGGCTCACTGACGGCGTTGCGGTAAAAATCCCAGAGCAATGGCGTCGACGACGACCAGTCACGCCAGCAGTTGTCACCCCGGCCATCGCAAAAATCGCCGGAGGACTGGGCAAACTGGTGGACGGCTCCCGTGCCCCCCGACGTCAAGGACGAGGACGACATGGACACATCGGTGGAGGCAAAGCGCTTGCGCAACCCAAATGAGGGGGCAGGCATGGGCGTGGCGGGCGCCACCTGGGGCCGTATCGACCCCATCGCAGAGCGGCTGGTGGCCATTTGCTGCGCCACCCAGACCAGAGGCCCCGTCTGGCGGATCTGTTGAACCATGGATTCAGTGGCGCCAAACGACCCCTGGTTCGCCAGACGCACGGCATCCAACTGCGTGGTTGGCAGGTCCTTCAAGACCTCTTTATGCGGTACCCCTTCTACGGCACGCAATTCCCAACCGGGGGCATCTTCCAGCAAGGTCGCCGAGCGGGTTGCACCACCGTCTGCGTCCGTGGATGCAGTCGACGACTGGCCGCCCAATTCAGACCCGCCCTCTTTGACCGCTTCACTGCCACCGCCGCAGGCCCCCAGCCCGACCAACACCAGCACAGCGGCGAAAAGCCTCTTCACGCGCGCCGAAACCGGCCGGGGGATAGGGCAAACAGGGTGGATCGGGACTATCATCCCGATGGACTTTATCTGTCTGCGTGCAATAAATCGTTAAAACTCGTAACCGTTTACCGCACACAACGCCCCGACAGGTGTCAAAAGCCGCACAGGGGCGGGCAATGCTGTCAGGCTTTCACAATCAGCACCGGCACCGCAGCATGGGTCAGGACCTTCTGCGCCACACTGCCCAGTATCAAGGCCTTGACGCCCTGGCGACCATGGGAAGCCATCACGATCAGGTCACAGCCTTCGGCACTCGCCGTCTCGATCACGCCTTCGTAAACCACGTTGCGCTCAATCGTGTCACCCGCGAAAGTCACGCCTTCGGCGGCGCACACTTTGCCCAGGGCGTCCAGCGCTTTGCCGGCGGCACTCTTGGCTTCACTCAAGTACGCCTGCAGGGCCACGGCCGAAGCATCACCGATGCCGATGTAGGGGAATGGATCGATCACATAAACACCCACGACCTCGGCGCCCTGGGATTTGGCCAACTGGGCTGCTGTCGTGGCGGCTTTGCCGGCAAGCTCGGAGCCGTCGGTAGGAACGAGAATCTTCTTGAACATGCTGATCTCCTTTTTATTGGGGTTGCAAGGCCATGGACACCAGCGCCCATCGCACCTCCAACCACAAACCTATCGTAAGCGCAAACCGTGGGGCAAGCCTTGCGCCCGGTCAAGGAATGCCGTCCCCACACCCTGCTGCCTCCGGTGTTGTCCCGGGGCGCAGGGCAGAAGCACCGGGTCAGGCCTGTCGATGCACCGCCGCTGGCCGGTCCGCCGATCGGTCCCATTCGCCACCGGCAAACCAGACATCGCCATCCAGGTACGCCCGCACCATCGGCAAGGCATCCAGCCCCCAGAAAAGGTGACCGCCCACCACCAGTGAAGGCACACCGAACAAGCCCAGCGCCAGGGCTTGTTCGGTGTTGGCGCGCAAGCGCTGTTTGACGGTATCACTGTCGGGCGACAGCCACGGGCGCCCCCGGTCGGACATGTGCTGGCGCAAACGATCCTGCAAGTGAGCAAGCCGATCGGGGTCCGTCGCGCTGTGGCCGCCCCGCCAGACATGGTGCATCAACTGCTCCGTCACCCATCGGTTGGTCTCACCCGGGCATGTGTCCTGAGCACAGGCGAGGCCCATGCGCAGCAACGGCAACGGATTGAAAGGGTGTTCAGCCGGCAAATCCAGCACCACGCCGTGGTGACGGGCCAGCCAACTGACCTGGCGATAGGTCCACTCCCGCTTGCCAGGGATTTCGGCCGGTCCCAGCTGCCCACGGGCTTTGAGCAGGGCCGCAAACAACACGGGCCGGTAGCGCACATGAACGCTGTGGCCCAACAAAGCCTCGGGCAGTCGCTCGAATGCCAGATGGGCATAGGGAGAGATCGGATCGTAGTAGAACTGGATGTCGTGCAACACGGCAGCGGTTGACTGCGCAGCGTCGGTGGCGTTCGAGGTCAAGGGCGTGCTCATGAAATCCGGGATGAAGGGTTCAGGCCGCCGGCTCGACCTGGCGGGCTTCGATGCGCGCCCAGACCTTGGTTTTTTCCGCGTCGTTCAGCTGGCTCCAGACCGAGATTTCGTGCAGCGTCCGGAAACAGCCTTTGCAGCCACCCCATCGCTCGTCGAGTTCACAGATGGAGACACACGGTGAAGGCACGCCCTCACCAGGGTGCTGGGCCATGGCATCGCGAAGGTTGATCAAAGGGTCCATGGTTCAGGGCACCTGGGCGGGCTCGGTGACGTCGTGCACCGGCGCTCGGGTCAAGGTGGTCAAGTCGTCCGGGGTCAGGCGGAACACGCCGTGGGGATGGCCTGCGGCCGCCCAGATTTCGGTGAAGCGAAACAGTTCGCGATCGATCAGGGTGATCAGCGTGGTGGCGTGGGCCAGCGGGGAGACGCCGCCAATGGAGAAGCCGGTCTTGGACTTCACAAACTCGGCGTCTGCCCGCCCCAGCTTGCCGCCGTCGGCACACACGAGCGCCTGCACTTTCTTTTCATCCACCCGCAAATCACCCGAGGTCACCACCAGCACCGCCACATCGTCCGATTTACGGCGAAAGATGATGCTCTTGGCGATTTGCCCCAGGGACACGCCCAGGGCATCGGCGGCTTGCTGGGCGGTGCGAGCGGCATCGCTCAACATCACGGGCGCGTGCGGATGACCAGCGGCGGCCAGCGCATCGGCCACGCGTTGCAGCCCGGCAGGACGTTCGGCCGTGTTCAGTTCAGGGTTTGCAGACATGGGGATCGATGGTAGCAGCGGCGGAGCGTGGGGGTCACATTCAAGCCGCACGCTTGACCATCAGCAACGCAGCGCCCATGCCGGCCAAAACGCCACCAAAGACCCGGTTCTGTGCACGCCGTGCCTTGGCGCTGGACAACCAGCGCTGGGCGCGTGAAGCGAGAAAGGCGTACCCGTGCATCACCACCACCTCCACGGCCACCGAAGTCACCATCAAGATCAGCAACTGCAACCACAGGGAGCGGTGGGGATCGATGAACTGGGGCAACACCGCCACCATGAAAACAATGCCTTTGGGGTTGGTGGCATTGGTCAGGAATCCGATCGTGAAACGTTCGCGGGCGCTGGGCAAGTGGGGTTTCACGGGCGGCTCGTTCACGGCCACCGAGTCCAGTGTGACCGGCGAGCGCCACTGTTGCCAGCCCAACCACATCAGGTAGGCCGCCCCCAGGACTTTCACGACCGTGAACGCCACGCTGGAAGCAAGCAGCAGTGCGCCCACTCCGGCGCCCGCCACCAGCAGCACCAGGGCCAGACCCAACCCCATGCCGGCGATGGTCACGCTGGTGTGGCGCACGCCATAAGCCAGGCCGTGGCCCAGCGACAGCACCGCCGCTGAGCCCGGCGAGAGGGAGATCACCCAGGAAGCGGCAAAAAAAGCCAGCCAGACATTGAGGTCCATAGCACCAGTGCTTTGAAAAGTTGAGGGATGGAAACAGGGGAACCAGAAAACAGGGAGGCTCAAAAACGGTGAAAGCGAACGGGTATCAGAACCCGTGCCCTGCCGATCGTAATGCGAACGCACCCGTCCCGCCCCGTCACGCCTTTACCGATCTTTTACAAGGGGTTTACCGCAGGGTTAGCACACCGATCGAGGGTTTACCCTAAATTGAAGGCACCTCAACAGATCGGGCGCTGGCCACACCTGAGAAACCGGCCACCCCCTCTCGTTGTGCAGATCGTTTTAACCACGTCATCACAGGCATCACCATGAAATCACCCATCGCCGCCCTCCTCGTCGCCTTCGCACTCGCCGGGTCGTTCCAGGCCCACGCCGGCCCCGCAGAGTCCACCCAAGCCCAACAGGCCCTCGAGTCAGCCATGGGCGAAAAAGCCAAAGACCTGAGCGTCTCCGTCGACAACGGGGTGGCCGAGCTCAAGGGCTGGGCGGATGAACCCCGCGATGTGCTGCAAGCCCGCTACATCGTCAGCAAGGTCGAAGGCGTCACCGACGCCCGCAGCACGCAGGTGCGCACCTGGAACGCCACCGACAAGCACTGAACTTCAGGCGCTGGCCCGCTTGGCCAGCAGGGCCCGTGCCACGCGCGACCCTGTGGGCCGGCCCAGCTGCTCGCTGATCCAGGCGCCGGCATCCACCAGCGCGTCGAGGTCGATACCCGTTTCGATGCCCATGCCGTGCAACAGGTAGACCACGTCTTCGGTCGCCACGTTGCCG
>JBFHEQ010000115.1:0-8494 GCA_041584075.1 Hydrogenophaga sp. | reverse complement strand
GCGCCAGCGTGCGTGCCAAATGCAGCGTGAGCGCATTGATCGCGCCTTTCGAGGCGATGTAGGCCACCGAGGAGCCGATGCCCAGTGCGCCGGCGATGGACGACACGTTGACGATGTTGCCGCCCGATGCCTTGAGGTGGGGCACGCAGGCGCGCACCATTTGAAAGGTGCCGATCACGTTGACGCCATAGATGCGCTCGAAGGTGGCGGTGTCCAGGGCGTCCCAGTTGGCCACGCCGGCAAACGAGGTGATGCCGGCGTTGTTGACCAAGGCGTCGATGCGGCCCCAGCGGGCGATGGCGGCTTCGGCCATGGCACGACAGTCGGCGTCGCTGGCCACATCGCCTTGCATGAGCAGGGTGTCGGCGCCAGCGGCTTTGCACGCGGCCTCCGATGCCCGGGCCTCGGTCTCGCTGCGCGAATAGTTGATCAGCAGGTTGTAGCCCTGCCCTGCCAGTCTCAGCGCCGTGGCGGCGCCCACGCCGGTGCCGGCCCCGGTGATGATGGCGACTTTTCGATCAGACATAAACCCCCTTGTAGGTTGTTGGCGGTTGGAGATGGTTCGATCCACGGCAAATCGAAAACTCAAACGAACGGTTGCGGCTAGGCAGTCTTGAGCCAAGTTGATGTGCAATACCATATGCTGCACCTTGGGCAGCACCGCACGCTACTCGGCCACCTCGTCGATCCGCTCTGCGATGCCGTCGCCGTGGATGAAGCCATCGCCGGCGAACAAGGCCTTGGGTTCGATCTCCTTGACCCGGTCAAGCATGGCGTGCGCGGCGATGTCGGGCAACCACACCAAACACACCCTATCCTGATCGTGATCAAGACGACCTGCCCGTCGCAGCCGTCAGTAACCCACGACACCATGGCGTGCCGGCAATGAGGTGCTGGTGTTGATCGGTCAATCGCCGCTCATGTGTGATGGGAAAACATTGCGTTCGCGCAAATGGCGGTACACCGTTGTACGCGAAATCGCCAGGTTTCGCGAGGTCAGACTGACGTTGCGACCGGTGCGTTCAAATTCCCTGTGGACCAACTCACTCGCACCCATTTGTAATGTGGTCACGTTGTCGACTCCGACACGCCCACGCGCCGGGATATGGGGCCGCAAAGTCAGCTCATCGATAACACCATCTGTAGCTTCCAGTGCCAACATTGCCCGCGTCAACACTGATCTCAACTCCCTGAAGTTACCAGGCCAGTTGTATTCTGCCAGCAGATTCACAGCGCCAGGGGTGATGCCAGCCGAAGGCATGACGCTGCTGAGAACATGCCGAACCGCCGCGCCAAAGTCCAGTCGATCGCGCAAGGGCGGCAAGGTGACGCGCACCGTGTTGAGTCGGTACATCAGGTCTGCGCGAAATCGGCCGGCGGCCACTTCGGCCTCCAGTTCCGCATGGCAGGCCGCGACGATCTGCACATCCACTTTGCGGCTTTGTGTTCCCCCAACAGGTCGCACCATCTGATCATCAAGAAAACGCAGTAGCGCCGATTGCAGCAGCAGCGGCAATTCGCGCAATTCGTCCAGTAGCAAGGTGCCGCCATCGGCGCTGACCAGCAAACCCGGATGGTCGTCGCGGCGGGCGCCCGTGAATGCGCCCCCCTTGTGTCCAAACAGCTCTGATTCAAACAACTCGGCTGGCAAAGCTCCACAGTTGACGGCCACAAAATCACCTTTGCAACCGCTTACCGTATGCGCATGACGAGCCAGTTGTTCCTTGCCCGTGCCGGTCTCGCCGTGGATCAGCACCGGGACCTTGAGGCGCACGGCGGACGCCACGGTCCGCAAAGCGGCCTCGACCGTCGGGTCGGCTGCGACATAGTGCTGGCCTGCAAGGGTGATGCTGGCAGTGGGCGTCGGTAAACCTTTCGAATTCGGGGGGCTTGCTGTGGGCACAAAAGAGCGCGGCTTGTCCTCCACCTCCACCGCCGTCGAGCCATGGAGCCGAACCGCAAGCGTGCTGCCCATCCCATCGCGCAGCTTTACCGTACTGCCTTGCCGCAAGCGGCTGACGATCACCGGGAAACCTGCATCAAACACACTGTCGAACAGCGTACCCGGCGCCAAAGGCAGCCCGGCCAACAAGCTGCGGGCGCGCTCGTTCACCACGAGCAAAGAGCCGGCGGGATCAAACGCCATCAGGCCGACGCTGAGCGTGCCCAGAAACTCGGCCCGAGGGTGAATGGCGATCATCACCGAGTCCCGCATCTGCTGCGTGAACAACAAGTTTTCTATTTGAGTCGTGGCCATTCTCACCAATGCCTCGGTGTGGCGCTGTCGCGATTCAAAGTACGACGAGGCGTCCAACACCCCAACCACCTCGCCGCAAGCGTTGCGAATCGGTGAGGCCGAGCAAGCGATGTCGCTGAAGTGCAGGCAGTAGTGATCGGGGCCACTGATCGACACGGATCGCCCACTGGCCAACGCAGTTCCTAGCCCATTCGTACCGCAAGTGCGCTCTTCCCAGCAACTGCCCACCACAATGCTGGAGCCCGACGATGTGGTTTCGAAACGGTGGTCCTCCAGCACATCCAGAATCACACCATCCCGATCCCCAAACGCCAGCAAAAAATTTGAACCCGCAATTTGCTGGGACAGTGTTTCGATCTCAGCCAGGGCCAGTTGACGCACAAGACCCGCTTGCTCCCGCCGACGCCGGAGTTCAAGTGCGGAGAGGATCGCGATTTCGGGCACCACATCCATTGCAACACCAGCTTGGTTTGAGCGATACCAACTCGTCATCACGTCTGGCGAGGGTCGATCAACGTCGAGTGAAATCAAGCCACGTGCACGCAATATGCCCTCACGGACATGCAGCCGCTCTTGGAATGCTTCTGACAAGGTATGTCTCCTCTTATAGGCCCGTCAGTCAGAGTGCCCTTTTACTGAACTGGATGCTAGCAGGCCCTCACCGCACCGACAACTGTGCAAAAAATGGACAGTTTGATGCGCCAAGAATCGCATAAATGGACAGCTGGGTGATTCGGAATTCAACGCCCTCATAGACAAGACAACTGCGACCTGCATTGGCACATGAATTGCTCACCTGCGGTTCGCCCATCCTGATTTTTTGAGATGGGTAGATTCACAAACTAAAAGGAGACACGGCTTATGCACACACCATTTTCAGAGACTGCACTGCGGTTGACTGCCACTGCCGCACTGGCGCTGCTGGCGACGCTACCGACTCAAGCTCAAAACATCGACAAACTGAAGCAAATGAGGGTCGCAACCACCGACCTCAACATACCGCTGATCCCTCAGACCGGTAAGAATGCCGACCAACTGCGCGAAAATCTGAAGCGAATCACGCTGCCGCCGGGCTTCAAGATCGACCTGTACGCTGTGGTGCCCGACGCTCGGCACATGGCCATTGCGCCATCCACCAACATGCTCTTTGTGGGCACGCGAAAGACCACTGTGTGGGCGGTTACCAACCGCAACTCTGGTGACATGGCAACAGAAGTCAAATCCTTCGCACCATCCCTGAAATTCAGCAACCCCAATGGCGTTTGCTGGACGAAAGATGGCTTCCTGATCGTTGCTGAGCACAACCGCATCCTCAATTTTCCAGCTGCAGAGTTTTTCTATGAAGGCCCGGATGTAGCTGTGATGGAAGTGGTCGGCCAAGGCAAGCTGGTGCCGGTGGAAGAGGAAAGCTACAACCACGGCGCGCGCACCTGCCGAGTGGGGCCAGACAAGCAACTCTATGTCACGCTGGGCCAGCCGCACAACGTGCAGCCGCGTGACAAAGTCGAGCTCTACAACAAGGTGGGCCTTGGTGGCATCGTGCGAATGAACGCTTTTGATGGCAGCAACCGGGAGGTTTTCGCCACCGGAATCCGCAATTCGGTCGGACAAGACTTCAATCCAAAAGATGGCAGCCTCTGGTTCACGGACAACCAGACCGACGGTATGGGCGACGACATCCCAGCTGGTGAAATCAATCGAGCCGGCAAACCGGGCATGTTTTTTGGTTATCCCTACATTCAAGGGAAGACCCGCATCACCGAATTTGGCTACGACAAGGATCCTCTCCCTGCCAACACGACAGCGGCTGAAGTGTTCATGGACGCGCACGCTGCTGACCTGGGCATGGCGTTCTACACCGGCAAGAAGTTTCCGGCCAAGTACCAGGGCGCGATCTTCTCAGCCCAGCACGGCTCATGGAACCGGACAACGCCAATCGGTGCGCGTGTGATGGTGACTTATCTGAAGCCGGATGGTCACGCTGACAAAACCGAAGTATTCGCGGACGGCTGGCTCGATAGCGAATCCGGAACCTATCGCGGTCGCCCTGTCGATGTGGCCGTCATGAAAGACGGATCCATGCTCGTCTCAGACGATTACGCTGGTGCGCTTTACCGCATCAGCTACGTGGGCCAGTGATGCGCATGCAAGGCAACGTGACGCGAACCATCCGCGTTGCGCTTGTGGCGGCTGGGGCTCTGCTGGAAGGATTGGCGTCAGCGCAAGGGGTACCGGCTGGCCCACCACACCCAGTGCCGCAGTGCATCACCTGCCACGGCATGTCGGGGCTGAGCAACGTTCCCGATGCGCCGCACCTCGCGGGTCAACCTCGCATGTACCTGGTTGCTCAGATGAAGGCGTTTCGCAATGGAAATCGCCAACATGCGGTGATGAACGTGATTGCAAAACCGCTGACTGACAACGATATCGGCGTGGCTGCCGACTGGTTCAGTGCGGTCACGCTGGACGTTCGTCAACCCTGAGTGAAACGACTGGGGAAGCCGGGCCTCACACCTGCCGTGTATGGCCCGGCTTTGTGCGATTTCACCGCTGACAGTTTCAGACAGGCCCACAACAACAGACGAGGAAACTCTATGCATCCAGCCAACGCCCAGTCCATGGGCATGACGGTTGTGAAATCCGCTGCGGCGCTGGCGGCTTCAGCCCTGTACCATTCCGTCGCCCAAGCCCAAGTCAAAGTCGAAGTCCGGTCGCTCGACGAAGTCGTGGTGTCAGCCTCTCGCGCCGAACAACGCAGTTTTGATACCCCTGCCGCTATTCAGTCCATAGACCGGAACACCATCGAGAATGCGGGGGTGCAAGTCAACCTGTCCGAGTCCCTCAACAGGGTGCCCGGCCTGACCATCCTGAACCGCCAAAATTATGCGCAAGACCTGCAGGTGTCCATCCGCGGCTTCGGGGCACGATCGCCCTTTGGCATTCGCGGTATCCGCCTGCTGGTGGATGGCATTCCAGCCACCACCCCGGACGGCCAGAGCCAGGGCTCGTCCATCAGCCTGACCTCGACCGATCGCATTGAAGTGTTGCGCGGTCCGCTGGCGCAGCTGTATGGCAATGCATCGGGGGGTGTGATTCAGGCCTTCACCCGCGATGCCCCTGCGCAACCCGAAGTGAGTGCGCGGGCATACACTGGTTCATTCGGCATGCGCCGCAGCGACTGGCAATACGCAGGGCAGGTCGGTGACTACGGCCTGGTCGCCGACTACAGTACCTTTGACACCGACGGTTTTCGCGACAACAGCGAGACCCAACGCAAGCAGTTCAACGGCAAACTGAGCTTTGGCCTGAGCGAAAAAACCCGGGTGAATGCGGTGTTCAACCATTTTGATATGCCGCTGGCTGAAGACCCGGCGGGGCTGACCTCCGCGCAGTTGGCCAGCGACCCCGAGCAGGCCGGCACCAACGTTGTTGCGCGGCACGTGAGAAAAATCACCAGCCAAAACCAGTTGGGCGTTTCGCTGACCCATGAACTGGACGCCAGCAGCAGCATCACGGCACGCTCTTATTTCGGTGAGCGCAACAACCTGCAGTTTCAGGCGAACAGCTTTTGGGTTGGACTGGACCGAAGCTATTACGGTGCAGGGCTGCAGTACAACAACAAAACCACGCTGGCCAACGTACCCGTGTCCTGGGTTGCAGGCTATGAGTTTGACCGTTCCCGCGAGCGGCGCCAAGGGGGTGTCGCCACCCTTGAGGGTGAAAAATCACCGGGCTCTATCAACCGCAATGAAGTGAATGAGGCACAAAACAGCGATTTGTTTGTCAACGCCACCGCCTTTGTCACCGAGTCCGTTTCGGTGGTGGCGGGATTGCGCGACAGCACCGTGCGATTCACCAGCACCGACGATTACCTGACCGACGGCGCCGACGGCTCAGGCCGTGCGGTTTTTCGTGCCACCAACCCCGTGCTTGGATTGACCTTCCATGCCGGCGAAACTGTCAACCTGTACGGGAACTATGGAAAAGGCTTTGAGAGTCCTACGCTCGCCGAAGTCGCCTACCGGGACAGTGGCGTTGCACTGCCGCTGGCCGAGTTCAATCCAGCTTTGAACGCGGCCAGCAGTCAACACTACGAACTCGGTGCCAAGTGGGTGCCCAATCCGCGCTCCCGGATCGACTTCACCCTGTTTCGAATTGAGGCCAGCGATGAGATTGTGGTTTCCACCAGCAGCAATGGTCGCACCGCTTTCAAGAACGCTCCCGGCACCACACGCGTTGGCTGGGAGCTGGCAGGCCACTCATTTCTGACGCCTCACTGGCGCGGGACGCTGGCGGCTTCGCAGATCGATGCACAGTATTCAGAAACTTTCAACAACGGAACAACCCTCGTTGCCTCGGGCAACAAACTCCCCGGCATCCCTCGGCATTTCCTGTTTTCCGAGTTGCTGTGGTCCAGCCAAGCCGCAGGCGGTAGCAAACGCTTCACCCAATTGGGCACGCAAGCGGGTCTGGAACTGACCCATGCCGGCCGCCTGATCGCCAACGACACCAACACGGCCTCGGCCGACGGTTACACCACGCTGGCGCTGAGAGCCAGCCGCGGATGGTCGGTTGGCCAAGGTACCCTGACCGCATTTGCGCGGGTGGACAACTTGACGGATAGGCGCTACGTAGGCTCGGTCATCGTTAACCAGTCGGCGAGCCAGTTCTACGAGCCCGCACCGGGCCGAAACTGGACGGTGGGGTTGCGTATGGTGTTGCCACTGTAAGACAGCAACCCAAGTTACTCAACCAGTGGAGGCCACGCGTCCATCGGCAACAAGCCACTTTGAAGGCCTCGATTCTGTTTGCCCGCCAAGTCGACTGATCTTGACGATTCTCGGCAGGCAGCGCTCTGTTCAAAGAAGGCTACCCATTGCTGAGCGAAAGGGCCCACCGAGAAAATGGGCCAAAACGCTGCGGGAGGCCACAGCTTTGCCTGTTCGCCAAGGTCGCGTTGGTAACAATGAACCCCGAGACTCGCTGCGCCGATTCAAACATTTCGTTCATCGTGAGTGCTGCGTCTGCCGCGAGCCGCGGATTCGACGGCGCGCAACCAACGACGTCAATTCACTGGAAATAATCGTCCCCCAAACGTCCGGGTCCAACTGCGTCAGCTGCCCATCCCTGGTTGATCCGGCTTCAGTCGATTCGGCCCACTGGCTTGGACTGATGCGTTTCGGCAAAGGCCACGTACCAGTCCAGACAGCCCGGGTTGGCCATGGCCTCTTTGTTGATCACTTTCTCGACCGGCTGGCCCAGCAGCAGCTTTTTGATCGGCAGCTCCTGCTTCTTGCCCGAGAGCGTGCGCGGGATTTCAGCGACCTGGAAAATCGCGTTGGGCAGGAAACGCGGCGAGAGCGCGGTGCGGATGGCGCTGTTGATCTTCGCGCTCATGGCATCGTCCAGCGTGAGCCCCTCGCGCAGCACCACAAACAGCGGCATGTAGCTTTCGCGGCCCAGGTATTCGAGATCGACCACCATGGAGTCCAGCACCTCGGGCAAGGCTTCGACCGCGCTGTAGAGCTCGCTGGTGCCCATGCGCAGGCCGTGGCGGTTGATGGTGGCGTCGGAGCGGCCGTAGATCACGCACGATCCATCGGGGTAGATGCGCAGCCAGTCGCCGTGGCGCCAGACGGCGCCGGCGCTCTTGTCGAGATCGCCGCCGCCCGGCTGGCGGCCGTGGCCTTCGGGGTACATGTCAAAGTAGCTGCCGATCAGGCGCTGGTTATCGGTGTCGCCCACAAAGTACAGCGGCATGGAGGGGATGGGTTGCGCGCACACCAGCTCGCCCACGGCATCGATCACGGGCTGGCCCTGCTCGTCCCACGACTCGACCGCGCAGCCCAGCAGGCGGCACTGCATGCGCCCGGCCTGCATGGGCAGTTCGCGGTGGGCGCCGATGAAGGCGCCGGCAAAGTCGGTGCCCCCGGAGATGTTGCACCACCAGATGTTCTTCTGGGCTTCGGTTTTCGCGATGGCCACAAACTGCCGCGTGCCCCAGTTTTGCGCGTCTTCCGACAAGGGCGAGCCGGTGGTGCCCAGCGCGCGCACTTTCGACAGGTCGCCGCAGGTGGACAGATCGACGCCTGCCTTCAGGCAGTTGGCAAAAAACGCCGCGCCTGCACCAAAGAAGGTGACGCCTTGTTCGGCGGCGAAGCGCCACAGCGTGGTCCAGTCGGGCTTGTCCTTGCTGCCCCCGGGATTGCCATCAAAGATGACGCAGGTGGTGCCGCT
>JBFHEQ010000114.1:0-8525 GCA_041584075.1 Hydrogenophaga sp. | reverse complement strand
GTCAACCAGCAAGCGGAAAATGACCAGCAGCAGTTCGTGACGCCCCTGATCCAGGCGCTGAGCCGGGATTCAGCAGCGGCGGTGGCGCTGCTGCTGGAAGCGGGGGCTTGGTTGAACACAAGCGATCTCAAGGGCTGGACCGTGATGCACATCGCCGCGTTCGAAGGTGCGACGGAGAGCCTGGCGGTGCTGGTCAAGGCCGGCGGTGATGTGAATGCCAAAGCAAAGGGCTACCGGCAGCAGACCGCTTTCCACACCGCGCTGCAGTTTGCGCCGCAGGCCATGATCGAGGCCATGTTGTCGGCGGGTGCGGATATCCACGTCGCCGACGACCAGGGTGAGAACGCCTGTGGCTGGGCCAGATATTTTCAGCGCCCGGCGTCGATTCAAACCTTGGTCTGTCCTGCCTGAGGGTTGGTTGGCTTTGTGGATGCTCCCCTTGCGCCCCGCTGATCATCAGGTCATCCACATCCACCCGGTGGCGCCGCCCAAGCCCGCGCTGGGGACGCCCTGCAACGGCTGCGGTGTGTGTTGCCTGGTCGAGCCCTGCCCGCTGGGGCAGGTGGTTTCCCGCAAACGCTCGGGCGCCTGTGATGCCTTGCGCTGGGACGAGGTGCAGGGGCTTTACCGCTGCGGTGCCTTGTCGGATGCAGAAGGCGTGCTGGGCGCGCGTTGGCAGTGGGCAGCGCCTGCGTTGAGGCGTCTGGCGCGGCGGTGGATTGCGGCTGGTGTGGGCTGCGACGCCACTGTGGAGATAAAGCGCACGTGACTCCGGCTGGTCCGGGTTGTGGTTACGATGTTTGGTTGCGGTGGGCTGTGTGCGTCGGTCTGACGGGCGTTGCCATCACCCCCTTTTTATCGCCCTTTTTCTTTTTATACCGGAGACAAAATCATGCAAGAGTTGTACAAGTTCTATATCAATGGCGCCTGGGTGGCCCCGCAGGAAACGTTGCGTCCGCATGACGTGATCGATCCCTCCACCGAAGCGGTGGTGGCGCGCATTGCGCTGGGTTCTGCCGCCGATGTGGACAGCGCGGTGAAGGCGGCTCATGCAGCTTTTCCCGCGTTTTCGCAAACGACGGTGGCCGAGCGCTGCGCTTTGCTTGAGCGGGTGATCGAGGAGTACATGAAGCGATTTGCCGACATCGCCGCGGCGATTTCGACCGAAATGGGTGCGCCTGCCGGCCTGGCCAAAACGGCGCAGGCGGGCATCGGTGTGGCCCACCTGAAAACCGCGCTGGCCGTGTTGAAGGGCTACGCCTTCGAAGAGCAGCGTGGCTCCACCCTGCTGCGCAAGGAGCCCATCGGCGTGTGTGGTTTCATCACGCCCTGGAACTGGCCGACGAATCAGGTGATGTGCAAGGTGGCGCCCGCGTTGGCGACCGGCTGCACCATGGTGCTCAAGCCTTCCGAAATGGCGCCGTTGTCGGCGCAGATTCTGGCCGAGGTCATGGACGCGGCGGGCGTGCCGGCCGGTGTGTTCAACATGATCAACGGCGATGGCCCTGGCGTGGGTTCGGCGATTTCCAGCCACCCGGGCATTGAACTGGTGTCGTTCACGGGTTCGACGCGCGCCGGCATTCTGGTGGCGCAGGCGGCGGCCCCCACCGTCAAGCGGGTGCATCAGGAACTGGGTGGCAAGTCCCCCAACATCATCCTGCCCGATGCCGACATCGCCAAGGCGGTGACCGGTGGCGTGCGCGGGGTGATGGGCAATTCGGGCCAGTCGTGCAACGCGCCCACGCGCATGCTCGTGCCCAAGGCAAAGATGACCGAGGCTTTGGCCGCCGCGAAGGCGGCCGCCGAGAAAACCACGGTGGGTGCGCCCGACAGCGGCGCCCACATCGGCCCTGTGGTGAGCAAAGCGCAGTGGAGCAAGATTCAGGGCCTGATCCAAACGGGCCTGGACGAAGGCGCCACGCTGGTGGCCGGTGGCTTGGGCCGCCCTGATGGCCTGGACAAAGGCTTTTTTGTGAAACCCACCGTGCTCGCGGGTGTCACCAACCAGATGACGGTGGCCCGCGAAGAGATTTTTGGCCCGGTGCTGGTGATCATCGGTTACGACACGGTGGACGAAGCCGTGGCGATCGCCAACGACACCCCTTATGGCTTGGCCGCTTACGTGTCGGGCACCGATACAGCCACGTTGCACAGCGTGGCCAACCGCCTGCGCGCGGGGCAGGTCATTCTCAACAATGCGGCGACCGACATGATGGCGCCATTTGGCGGCTTCAAGCAGTCGGGCAACGGCCGCGAGTGGGGCGATGTGGCGTTTGGCGAGTTTCTGGAAACCAAGGCAGTGCTGGGCCACTCGCCCGCGCCTGCCGCAGCCTGACCCCGGTTCGGTGAATCGGCGCTGAAGAAAGCCTGCGGCAGTGCATGCCACAGGCTTTTTTTTCGATTTGCTCTTGGCGGTATCGAAACCCGTTCACGCCACAATGGCGGCCATGTCTCTCATCTGGCCGCTTCCCGCTTTGTTGACCTGGGCCCTGGCCTGGGCTATGTACCTGTTGCTCATGGGTGGGATGGGCCTGGGCAGCCTGGTGGCGTTCGGGCTGGCTTTGCTGGTGTCCGCTGCCCTGGCCTGGACCGGGCGCACGCCCTGGCGGCGTGTTTTCATGGTCGCCGGGTTTCCGCTCTCCCTGTGGGCCAGCGGCGCTGCGGTGGGCTGGCCCGCCTGGGCCTGGTTGTTGCCCTTGCTGGCGCTGTTGGTGCTGTACCCGTTGAACACCTGGCGCGACGCTCCCCTGTTCCCCACGCCTTCGTTGGCCCTTCAAGGCCTGTCCGAGGCGGCGCCATTGCCAGCCGGGGCACGGGTGGCCGATGCGGGCTGCGGCCTGGGGGCGGGTCTGGTTGAACTGCACCGCGTTTACCCCCAAGCCCGGCTGGTCGGGCTGGAGTGGAGCTGGCCGCTCACGCTGCTGTGCCGGCTGCGCTGCCGGTTTGCCCAGGTGCGGCGTGCCGATATCTGGGCCGAAGACTGGTCGGCGTTTGACATGGTCTACCTGTTTCAGCGCCCGGAAAGCATGGCGCGGGCCATGGACAAGGCCGAGCAGGCGTGGCCCGACGGGCGCTGGCTGGTGAGCCTGGAGTTTGAGGCCACGGGGTATCGGCCCCATGCCCAGCTGGAGGCGGTGGACGGCAAGCCGGTGTGGCTGTACCAGACCCCGTTTCGCCGGGTCTGAGTCACCGTTGATCGGTCCCCTGCGCCGTTTCACCCGATCTTGCGCAGGATCAAGGCAATGGTCACAATGCCCTCTAATATGTCTCATTGCGCATATTTAAATAATTGAAGCACCACTGGAGCGGTTATGGACTGGGTCGGCTGGATAGAGCAATGGGGTGAGCCGACGGTGTTGGCGCTGTGCGGTCTGGTGTCGGGACTGGGTTTTGGCTTTTTCGCCCAACGCTCGCGTTTTTGCCTGCGTGCGGCTGTGATCGAGTTCTGGCATGGCAAGTTTGGTGACAAGCTCACGGTGTGGTTGTTGTCGTTCGGCGCGGCGATCGCGGGCGTGCAGTTGCTCATCATCCTGGGCGACCTGGACGTGAGCACGGCGCGGCAACTGTCTGCGCGGGGCAGCATGTCGGGTGCCTTGATCGGTGGCCTGATTTTTGGCGCCGGCATGGTCATGACGCGCGGTTGTGCGAGCCGTTTGCTGGTGCTGTCGGCCAATGGCAACCTGCGGGCCTTGCTGTCGGGGCTGGTTTTTGCGGTCACGGCGCAGGCCTCGCTGAGCGGTGCGCTGTCGCCTCTGCGGGGCGAGATTTCAGCCTGGTGGGTGGTGGACGGCGGCCCGTCGCGCAGTTTGCTGGCCCAACTGGGTGCCGGGCCCTGGGATGGACTGGTGATCGCTTTCGTCTGGCTGGTCACGGCGCTGTTTTTTGCGTACTACAGCGGATGGTCGTTCTGGAAATGGGCCGGCGGGCTGGGAACCGGCCTCATGGTGGCCCTGGCCTGGGCCTTGAGCTACAAGGTCATGTCGAACTCGTTTGAACCCGTGCAGATTCAGGGGCTCACTTTCAGTGGCCCCTCGGCCGACTGGCTGATGCGGGTTCTGGCCGAGCCCGGTGAACCATGGAGTTTTGGCCTGGGCTTGATGCCGGGGGTGTTTCTGGGTTCCTTCATCGGCGCCGTGGTGGGGCGCGACCTGAAGCTCGAGGGCTTCAATGGCGCCTACACCATGCCCCGCTACATCATCGGCGCGGTGCTGATGGGCTTTGGCTCCATGCTGGCCGGCGGTTGTGCCGTGGGCGCAGGCATGACCGGTGGCGCCATTTTTGCGGTGACTGCCTGGGTCACCCTGGGGGGTATGTGGGTGGGCGGTGGCCTGGCCGACCGCCTGCTCGACCGCCCGGGCAAGACCGCCCAGGAGGCCCCCACATCGCCGGTGGCCGCCGCGTCGTCGACGGCGCCCTGATCCATCGCAGCCGCTGGCGCGGGGTCAGGCCATCGCCGTGGCCCTGCGGTTGGCGTGTGCATCCAGGCAACCCAGGTAGATCAGCGATTGCCGAACGGCCTCGTCCAGCGATGTGCGCGGCTCCGGGCCAATGAGCGCCACCAGTCGGCGGTTGTCCAGGCGCAGGGGATGGCGCCAGCTGCTGGCGATGTCGGCGGCTTCGCGGGGGAACCCGCCCAGTGGGGCCAGTGCCTGCATCAACCACCACGGAAATCGGTAGACGGGCAGGGAGCGGCCAGCAACGCGCATGAGGGCGTCGGTCAAGGCGTGACCACTGGTGTCGACCAGGCCCTCAAACTGCACCCGCTCGACCGTTTGCAGCCGCTCTGGCGCATCCAGCAAGCGCGCGAAAGCCTCGGCCAGGTCGGGCAGGTAGGCCCAGCTGTGCCCGCCGCCTTTGGCCGGGTTGATGATGCGCTTCAGTGGCTGCCCGGGTTTCACCATCGCCTGGGCAAACCAGCTGGACCGGGTGCCAGGCCCGAAGTAGTCGCCGGCACGCAGGACCAGAGAAGGCACCTCCGGCGCCGCTTCCACCAGCATTTTTTCCAGCGCCACGCGCACCGCCCCTTTGCGGCTTTGCGGCCGTTGAGGTGTCTCGGCGTCGACCACAGGCGTGGTTGAGAGGTCGAAGTTGTAGACCGTGCCGGGCAACACCACGCGGGGCCCTCCGGCTGCGCGCGCGGCGGCGATGGTGTTGGCCATCATGGGCAAAACCCACTTTTCCCAATCGCGGTAGCCCGGCGGATTCACCGCGTGCACGATGACCGTCACGTCTTTGGCCGCTTCGACCACCGTGTCTTGTTGCATGGCGTCGCCGGCCCGCCACTGGATGCCCTCGAGGTGGGGCGTCGCCTCGCGTTGGGCTTTCGCCACGTCGCGCGCCAGGCCGCGCACCCGCCATCCGTGGCGCAGCAAAGCCGCGGCAATGGCGCCGCCGATGCCGCCGGTGGCGCCCAGAACGAGGGCTGTTGAAGGGGAATGGGGATGCATGAGGTGCTCCAAGTTGAGGAAGAAGACCCCAATTTAGGCGCTCCTGATGTAAATGAAAATTGTCATAATGGATTCATTGGCTGAAAGAAAAACCATGAGTAAACACCTGTCCTGGGACGATCAGCGGTACTTTCTCGCCGTCCTCGAAGCCGGCAGCCTGTCGGGCGCCGCGCGCCGCCTGGGCGTGACGCAACCCACCGTTCGGGCCCGCATCGAAGCGCTGGAGTCTGTGCTGGGCTCGGTCTTGTTCACCCGATCGGTGAACGGGCTGACGCCGACCGAAAGTGCGCGGGCGCTGCAGGAGCCGGCTCGGGCCATGGCCTTGGCCTCGGCGCGCTTTGTCCGGGAGGCGTCTGCTGCACCGGGGGCGTTGGCGGGTACCGTCCGGCTGAGCGTGCCGGAGTTCATGGGGATCGAGGTACTGCCACCCATGTTGGCCGAGTTGCGCCAGGCTCACCCTGCGATCGGTATCGAGCTGGTGCTCAGCAATGCGCCGGCCGATTTGCTGGCGCAGGAAGTGGATCTGGCGGTGCGCATGTTTGCCCCTCGGCAGGAGGCCCTTGTGGCGAAAAAATCGGGCGTCATCGGGTTGGGATTTTTTGCCAGCCCTGCTTACCTTGAGCGGCGCGGGCGACCCGACTCTCTGGCAGACCTCGCCCAGCACGACATGATCGGGCCCGACCGCAACCGCAGCGACTGGGCGTTGGCCGAGACGGTGGGGCTGGTGTCAAGCCTCAAGGGCTTGGCCCTGCGCACCGACAGCCATGTCGCTCAGCTGGCCGCCGCGCGGGCGGGCTTGGGCATCGCCGTGGCGCAAATCCGTGTGGCCGGGTCTGATGCCGGGCTGGTGCGGGTGTTGCCCGAGCTGCGCGTGGCCGAAATGGGGGTGTGGCTGGTGATGCACGAAAACCTGCGCGGTGTGCCGCGCGTCAAGGCGGTGTTCGATGCTCTGTCCGCAGAACTTCGGCGGTTCGCTGCGCAAAATTGATGGGGCTAAGGTGATGTGGCAAGCAAGGGCTTCGCATCAAGGGGTTGGTGCAGGCGGGCGCGCGCCGCAGCAGCCACTGTCCAGGCCGGCACGGCCAGCTGCAGCGCCGGGAAACCCGCAGCGGGCGACAGCATAGCGGTGCTGTTGGCCCGAGTGTTGACCGGTGCAAGGGCCCCATGAGGAGCACACCCACCCAGCCAGCCGGTAGCGGGAAAACGCGGGCGACCGAAGCGGGCATGCCTTCGCCATTGGGCTGCGGGATCCGGAAGCCTCGCGATCTTCAAACGGCTGATCGGTTCAACGAAGGTGACGCCGACGATGGGTCACAAACCCGGGGTTCGCCGCAGTGCTTTTGCGGCCCTGTGGCGTCAAGCTTTTATGGGGTTGTTTCCCCACATGTGGGGATGGCAGGCGTCGGCATCAGGCGCACAGTCTGTGTTGGTCCGTAGCGGCGGCGGACCTCCTCAACACCGCCGTAACGTGTTGAAGGAGTGCGCATCATGTCCAGCACCTTGTTGGTTTCATTCTCGCTGTCTGCACTTGTGGCTGGGGTCAGCCTGGCGGTGTCGGTGGCGGTCCACGCCGCACCTCGAAGCCAGCCCTACAAGCCTTCTCGCCAATACATCGATTGCAGTTCGGTCCGGACCTCGGGCCAAGCCTTGAAGTCCCAGCAACCCGTGGTCAGCGTGGCGCCGGATGGCGTGCGGACGGTGGCCCTGCCCTGTTCGCGCAAGCCAGCGCGCTGATCCGGTGGCGGACCGTTGCCTTGCTCAGCCGAGTGAACCACCGGCTCCGGCAGCGAGGATGGCCCGCACCACTTCGGTGAAACCGGCGCCCCGTTCGCTGGGGGACACAAATCGCGGCAAGTGTTCCAGCTGATCGACGAACCGCGCCACATTGGCCACACCCACGCTGTGCGGGAAGTGCCCGAACATGCGGGCGTCGTTGGTGGAGTCGCCCACGTAGACCCAGTGGGCCAGTTCGTCGTCCACGTCGCGCCCCAGGTGTTCGCGGATGATCCAGCGGGCCCCTTCCAGCTTGTCGTGGTCGCCGATCCAGCCATTGATGTGGATGGAGCTCACCGTGGCATGCAAGCCGCCTTCCTGCATCAGCTTCACCACCTGCGCGATGTCGTGCACTTCGAGATGGGCAAACTCGCTGTGGTCGATGGCGATGTCGGTTTCCCGGCCGGCGCTGTCGGTGGCGCGCCGGGCCTGGGGCATGACCGTTTCAATGTGTTGCAACACGGTCTGCAAGCGGCGGTGGTTGTTTTGCCGCGTGGGCAGGTCTTGCAAGTAGTGCTTTTGCAAGTGGCCCTGGGCATCACGGGAGAGCGCGACAGCGCCGTTTTCGGCCACGATGGCGTTGACGGGCCACGCCAGCGCAAAGGCTTCGCTCCAGCCGGCCGGCCGGCCGGTGATGGCGAACACGGGCAGGCCGGCGGCCCGCAGGCTGGTCAAGGCGGCCAGCGCATCGGGCGTGATGGCGCCGTCGGTGGTCAGGGTGTCGTCGATGTCGGTCAGCACACCATGCACCTGGGCACGATCGCTCACGGACCAGTCGGAAAGGGAAAAGAGGCTCATGGATGGAGCGCAGTTTCGCACACACCAGGGCCCGCTTTTGGTAGAATGACTGGATCCGAGGAGCGTTGCAGCGCACCCCCGACAGCGGTCGGCGAGGGGCGTGAGGCTCGGAACATCATTGCAACGACGCTCATCCACTTGGCGTGCGATGGGCTTTTTTTTGCCTGGATTTGTGCGCCATGGGGTTCTTCAACTCTCACTGGAGCGAATTTCCATGAACGCACGCATTCCCGCCACCGTCGCCACCGACAGCGCCATCGCCGACATCGGCCTGGCCGACTGGGGCCGCAAAGAAATCAAGATCGCCGAAACCGAAATGCCTGGCCTGATGGCCATCCGCGAGGAATTCGCGCCCAAGCAGTCGTTGAAAGGCGCGCGCATCACCGGCTCGCTGCACATGACCATCCAGACGGCCGTGTTGATCGAAACGCTGCAGGCCCTGGGTGCCACCGTGCGCTGGGCCTCTTGCAACATCTTCTCCACGCAAGACCACGCTGCAGCGGCCAT
>JBFHEQ010000113.1:0-8573 GCA_041584075.1 Hydrogenophaga sp. | reverse complement strand
ATCCGTGGTTCTGGGGCTTGCTGCGGTTCGTGACCGGCATGTGCATGGTGGGGCTCTACATCGTGCTCGAAAGCTGGCTCAATGCGCTGGCACCCAATGCCTTGCGGGGCCGCCTGTTTGCGGTGTACATGGCGGTCAACTTCCTGGCGCTGGCCCTGGGTCAGTGGCTGATCCTGGTGGGCGACCGGCTGGGTTTCATTCCCTTCGCGCTGGTGTCGGTGCTATTTTCTTTTGCCCTGCTGCCCATCACCATGACCGAGGTGGACGAGCCGGAACCGGTGGATGCGCCCAAGTTCAGCTTGCGCAACATTTACGATGCCTCCCCCATTGGTGTGGCGGCGGCCATGACCTCGGGCCTGATCACAGGCGCTTTTTATGGCATGAGCTCGGTGTTTGGCAAGACGGTGGGTTTCTCCGACGGCGAAATTGCCAGCTTCATGGCGGCCACGATTCTGGGTGGTGCGGTGTTCCAGTGGCCGGTGGGGCATTTTTCGGACAGCCACGACCGGCGGGTGGTGTTGCTCTGGGTGTGCATTCTCGGTTCTGCGGTGACGGGCACTGCGTTTGTCCTGGGCCTGCAATCGGCGGCCACGCTGATTCCGCTGGGTGTCTTCTTCGGGGGCCTGATTTTTGCCATTTACGGCCTGTGTGTGGCCCATGTGAACGACGTGATCGACTCCTCGCGGCTGGTCGAGTTCACCGGCGGTTTGCTGCTGATCCACGGCGTGGGCGCGGCCGTTGGCCCGGTGCTCGCGGGCGTGGTGATGGATGTCGCCGGGCCCTCCAGCCTGATGCTGTATTACGCGGTGGTGATGGGTTCGCTGGCGCTGTATTCGCTCAAGCGCCTGCGCACGCCGGCGCCGATCGTGACCGAAGAGAAAGCCGATTTTGTGTTGATGGGCGTGGGCTCGCAGGCGGTGCTGCAGATGGATCCGCGGACCGATGCGGTGTCACCCGACACCCCCGCCGAAGAGAAACCTTCCACACCTTCGACACCGCCCACGCACTGAGCCACTGAGCCACTGAGTTCGTCCTGCCCCGGCCGGACCGGAGCGGTTCAGTGAACGCGGCGGTCGGTTTCTGTCGGCAGGGTGAACCGGAACAGGGCCCCTTCGCCGGGCACCCCTTCGGCGCTCAATTCGCCACCGTGCCGCAGCACAATGCGCCGTGCGGTGGCCAGTCCCACGCCCAGACCGGCGAATTCATGGGGCATGTGCAGGCGCTGGAAGGGCTGGAACAGTTTGTCTGCGCGCGCCATGTCGAACCCGGCACCGTTGTCGCTGACGCAATAGTGCAGCTCGCCCTGGGCATCGGCTTCGCTGTAGACCCTGACGCGGGCTTCGGTCTTGTGCATGGTGTATTTCCAGGCATTGCCCAACAGGTTTTGCAGCAGCGCTTCGATCAACGGCGGGTCGGCCTGAACGATCAGGCCAGGTTCAACGTGCCAGTCGACGTTTCGCTGTGGTTCGTCGTCGGCCAGTTCTTCCAGCTGCCGCATGGCGATTGCACTGAGGTTGACCGGATGGCGTTTCACCTGTCCCCGCGCATACTGGGACAGTTGCAACAAGCCGTCGATCAGTTGCCCCATCTTCTGGCTGGCATTGCGGATGCGCTGCAGGTGGGCGACGCTGGTGTCGTTCAGCCCGGGGTTGTCCTCCTGCAGCGCCTGTGCAAAACCGTTGATGATGCGCAGCGGCGAACGCAGGTCATGGGCCACCGCATAGGAGTAGCTTTCCAGTTCGTTGTAAGCGTCTTTGAGTTCGCTGGTGCGCTCCTGGATGCGGTGTTCCAGCGACGCATTCAGGTGCTGGATTTCGAGCTCGGCGAGTTTGAATTTGCTCACGTCCTGCGTCACACCGAAGGCGCGCAAGGCGTGTCCGCTCTCATTGCGTTCGAAGTCGGCGGTCACGTTGAACCACTGGACTTTGCTGCCCGGGCGCCCCCGATATTGCCCCTGGAAGCTGCCGCGGCCCTTGATCGCCTGAATCCATTCATCCATTATGCGCCCCCGGTCCTCGGGGTGCACCTTTGCCATGATACTGTCGGCCCCCAGGTCGGAGCTGGACATCTCCAGCCAGCGGTGCATCTTGCCAAACGTGTGGAAACGCTTGTTGAAGATGTCCCATTCCCAGGTGAGCAGTCCGCCCACGGCCTGGGCCTGCTGCATCAGCATCTCGCTGGTGCGCAATGCCTTTTCGGTGGCCTTCACCGCCGAGATGTCCTGCACGACCGAGATGAAATAGTCGGGCTGGCCTTGGTCGTTTCGCATCAAGGCCACGGTGAGCTGGGCCCACACCTCATGCCCCTTGCGGTGGATGTAGCGCTTTTGAAGCGAGTACTGTGAGCGCAGGCCCTTGACCGCTTCGTGCAAGTAGCCAACGTCGCCTTGCACATCATCGGGATGGGTGATGTCCTGAAAGGTCAGCCCGTGAAGCTCCGACTCGCTGTAGCCCACCATCTGGCAGAACGTCTGGTTGACGGACAGCAGTTCGCCGCCCAGACCCACGTGGGTGATGCCGGCGGCCGCGTGCTCGAAGGTGTCCAGGAATTTCCGCTGGCTGTTTGTGAGCTCGCGCTTGAGGTGGTGCATGCGCTGGTTGCGACGTTGCATGACCCAGATCGCACCGATCACCACCAACTGGGTGAGCAGGAAGGCGAGGTTGAGCCAGAAGGCCTCGACCGGGTCGCTGACTGCCATCTGTCCCAGCGGCGCAATCATGGCGAAGTTGGCCAGCAGCATGCCGAGGGCGACACTGATCAGGCCGGCCGACACACCGCCAAACAGCGCTGACACGACCACAGCCATGGACAGCGTGGCAAAGCGGGCGCCGCTGTCGGGCTCGCTGATCTGCAGACGCAACCAGATCGCGAGCAGGGTCACCGCAATGGCCACACCCCAGCGCAGCCACAGGGGGTGTGTCTGGGGCTCGTTGTCCAGCAGCCGCCGCCAGGCGGCCTGCCAGCGGGAAGTGAGCTGGGAGGGCGAAGAACTCATGGAACGCATGTCTTGCGCACATGGTACCCATGACCGGGGCACATTTGTGGGCCTTTGCGGTCGAATGGCGCTTCGGACCCGGTTTACCCCGTTTTTCAGGGCTTTGAATGCCTTTTCAGGCGGCCGCCAGGGTACCCAGGAGGGTTTCGATCGCGGCGGCGGTTTCCTGGGGCTTTTCCATGGGAAACAGGTGGCTGCCTTCGATCATGAGCAAACGCTCCGGGTGCTGGCGCCCCACCACCTTGTGGGTCATGCCCATGCCGACCTGTTTCATTTCCAGCGAGGCGGTGCCACCGATGAAACCCACCGGACACTGAAGGGGTTTCCGTCGCAGCAGGCGGTCCAGGTTGTGGGGGAGCGTGTTGTAGATCTGCGTTTCGACATCACGGTCGAAGCAGAGCATGCGTTTGCCCTCGACATCGTGGGTGCCGTGGTCGATGTAGTCGCGCAGCACCTGCGGGTCCCAGCGGGCAAAGGCCGGTTTGCCGGAAAAATGCTGGAACGCGGCTTCGGCATCCGTCCAGCTGTTGCGGCGCCTGCGGCTCACTTTGCCGGGCGAGATGGAGCCCACGAGTTGGGTGCGCTTGGCGAGCTCCAGCGTGCGGGCGCGCCAGCCGCCGATGACCGGCGAATCGAGCAAGACCACACCGCGCACGGCCTGGCCACCCAGTTCGGGGTGGCGCGCGGCGCACATGAGGCTCAGGAAGCCACCCAGCGAATGGCCGACCAGCCAGGCCGGTTCCCCCTGTTTCTGGATTTCGGCGCTGGCGAAATCGGCCACCTGCTGCACCACATGGGGCCAGTTGCTGGTGACCGGGTATTGGGGGTCGTGGCCCAGCATGTCGGGCGCCCGCACGGCAAACCCGCGGGCGCGCAGCGACTTGAACATGACGCTGTAGCAGCTGGCCGGGAAGCTGTTGGCATGGGAGAAGATGACGAGGGACATGGGGGCGATGCAAGGAATGGGCGCAGACAACTCGGCGCTCAGGCTCCGACGGTGACCGAGGATGGCAAATTCAAACCAGTTTTTCTGTCGCGTTGGTGATCTTGCGCAGGGGTTGGTGGCGCGAATCACCCTCGATCAAGGGCACTTCGGTCGGGCTGCCGTCCCAGGTGGGGTCTTCGATGCTGTCAAACACCTCACGCAGCTTCTGGCCCCAGCTGCTGTGCAGCATGTGGAAGTAGGGGTTGTTTTCATCGATGCAGGTGATCTTGTCGCTTTGCAGCTGGTTGGCTTCGTAGACCACCATGTCCAGCGGCAGGCCCACCGAGAGGTTGGACTTGAGGGTGGAGTCCATGGAGACCAGCACACATTTGGCGGCTTCGTCCAGGGGTGTTTGCGGTGTGATCACGCGGTCGAGCACGGGTTTGCCGTACTTGGACTCACCCACCTGGAAGAACGGGGTCTCGGCCGTGGCTTCGATGAAATTGCCGGCGGAGTACACCTGAAACAGGCGCATGCCTTCGCCCCTGACCTGGCCGCCGAAGATCATGGACACGTTGAAATCCACCCCTGAGCGGCGCAACGCTTCGCCGTCTCGTTCGTACACGTGGCGAATGGCCGAGCCGAGCACGCGCACGGCATCGAACATGCTCTGGGCGTTCCAGATGGTGATGGGCGCGCCGCCGTTGTGGTCGGGGAGTTGCTCGACCTGCAAAATTTCGCGCACCGATTGCGAGATCGACAGGTTGCCGGCCGAGAGCAGGCACATGAAGCGATCGCCCGCTTTTTCGTAGACGATCATCTTGCGGAAAGTGCTGATCTGGTCCAGCCCGGCGTTGGTGCGCGAGTCGGAGAGAAACACCATCCCGGCGTTGAGTTTGACAGCGACGCAGTAAGTCATGTGGCGGTTTGGGCGAGTTTCTTGAGGGTGTAGAGCTGTTCCAGCGCTTCGCGCGGCGACAGCGCGTCGGGGTCAATGCCTTGCAGGGCGGTCTGGAGCGGGTGGGCTTCGGGCGCTTCGCTCACGGGCGGCGGGGCAAAGAGGTCGACCTGGTCGCGGCTCTGGGCGCTCTGGTTTTCCAGCGCGGCCAGGGCGTGGCGGGCGTGTTGCACCACCGAGGTGGGCACGCCGGCCAGGCGCGCGACCTGGATGCCGTAGCTGCGGCTGGCAGGCCCGGGCTCGATCTGGTGCAGGAAGACGATGTTGGCTTTGCCGCTGCCTTCCACCGCGCTCACGTGCACGTTGATGGCCGCGTGGTGTTGGGCGGGAAACTCGGTGAGCTCGAAGTAGTGGGTGGCAAACAGGGTGAAGGCCTTGGCCTTGTCGTGCAGGTGGGCCGCAATACCACCGGCCAGCGCCAGGCCGTCGAAGGTGGAGGTGCCACGGCCGATTTCGTCCATCAACACCAGGCTTTGGGGTGTCGCGGCGTTGAGGATTTGCGCGGCCTCGGTCATTTCCACCATGAAGGTCGACTGGGCGTTGGCCAGGTCGTCGGCGGCACCGATGCGGGTATGGATGGCGTCGATGGGGCCCAAGCGGCAACTCTCGGCCGGCACATAGCTGCCCATGCTGGCGAGCAACACGATGACAGCGACCTGGCGCATGTAGGTGCTCTTGCCGCCCATGTTGGGGCCGGTGATGACCTGCATGCGCTGCTTGGCACCCATGACGGTGTCGTTGGCGATGAAGCTGCCGCCGGTGGTTTCGTTGAGCCGCGCCTCCACCACCGGGTGGCGCCCGCCCCGGATTTCGATGCAGGGTTCGTTGACAAACTGGGGCTCGTTCCATTGAAGGGTCAGCGAGCGTTCGGCCAGCGCACACAGGGCATCGAGGGCCGCAAAGGCACGCGCCAGGCGGGTGAGCTCGGGGATGAAGGCCTGCAGCTGATCGAGCAGCTGTTCAAACAGCCACTTCTCACGTGCCAGGGCGCGTTCCTGCGCCGACAAGGCCTTGTCTTCAAAGGCCTTGAGCTCGGGGGTGATGAAGCGTTCGGCGTTTTTGAGCGTCTGGCGGCGGCGGTAGTCGTCGGGCACTTTGCTCGCCTGGCCCTGGGTCACTTCGATGTAGAAGCCATGGACCTTGTTGAACTGCACCCGCAGGTTGCTGATGCCGGTGCGCTCGCGCTCGCGGGTTTCGAGATCGATCAGGAAGTCGTCGCAGTTGGTCTGGATGGCGCGCAACTCGTCGAGCTCGGCGTCGAAGCCGTCGGCGATCACGCCGCCGTCGCGCACCAGGGCCGCGGGCTCGGCCTGCAGGGCGCTGCGCAAGAGGTTTTCGCACAGCTCGGGCGGGACCAGATCGTTGCTCAGGCTGGTGAGCAGCGCCGGTGTTGCGTCGGCGGACAGTTCGTGGGCCAGCGCTTTGGCCAGTTCGGCCGAACGGGCGAGGGTCAGGCCCAGACCCACCAGCTCGCGGGGGCGTACCTGGCGCAGCGCGGTGCGGGCGGTGATGCGCTCGACATCGCTGGCGCCCTTGAGCGACTGGCGCAGGCGCTGGCCCAGCCCCTGGCGCAACAGGCCCAGGGCGGCGAGGCGCGCACGCGCCGGCCCTCGGTCGCGCGGTGGCTCCAGCAGCCAGGTGCGCAGCTGCCGGCTACCCATGCCGGTGTGGCAGACATCGAGCAGCGAGAGGAGGGTCGGGCTGGTTTCGCCGCGCAGGGTTTGTGTGAGTTCGAGGTTGCGGCGCGTGGTCGAGGGCAGGTCGATCAACTCGTCGTTGCGCGCCACCTGCAGGCTCTTGACGTGGGTGAGGGCGCGGCCCTGGGTGTGCTCGGCGTATTCCAGCAGCGCGGCGGCGGCGGCATGAGCGTCGGTGAGGTCTTGTGCATCCCAGGCGGCGAGGCTGGCGGTTTGCAGCTGTTCCAGCAGCTTGCGTTCGCCCAGCCCGCTGTCAAAGGCCCAGGCCGGGCGCAACACCGCGACCATGCGGTTGCCGTTGGTGGCGGCTTGCGATGCCAGGGACTGCACGGCTTTTTCGAACGCGGGGCTCACCTCGGCGCTGTAGAGCACTTCGCCCGGGGCGATCCGTGCCATCCAGTCGGCCAGCTCATCGCTGGCGCACTGGGCCAGGAACACGATGCCCTGCGTGACCGACATCCAGGCCAGGCCGCAACCTGTGCGTGCGCCGGGGTGCACCGCCATCAGCAGCGCTTCGGACTTGTCGGACAGCAGCTCGGCATCGGTGAGCGTGCCCGGCGTGACCACACGCACCACCTTGCGCTCCACCGGGCCCTTGGACGTGGCCACATCCCCCACCTGTTCGCAGATGGCTGCGGATTCGCCCAGCTTGATGAGGCGGGCCAGGTAGTTGTCCAGCGCATGAAAAGGCACGCCGGCCATGACCACCGGCGATCCGCCCGACTGCCCGCGCTGGGTCAGCGTGATGTCGAGCAGGCGCGCGGCCTTCTCGGCGTCACCGAAGAACACCTCGTAAAAATCCCCCATGCGGTAGAACACCAGCGTGTCGGGGTACCCCGCCTTGATGGTGAGGTACTGCTGCATCATGGGGGTGTGCTGGACGGGCGTGGAGTTCAAGGTGGGCTTCTATGGGCAAATGGAAAACAGCCGGCAACTTTATCAGTTCGGGTTTCCCCGGGGCATTCGGATGCCAATCTCCTGCAGCCGGTATTTCACCCCTGAAAATCTGCCTTTTCCAGCGTTAATCCTCCTGTGGCACTGGGTGGACTGCTGTATTGTTCCGCCCATGGTTCATCAAGCCGTCCTATCCGAAGACCGCGACGCTCACCCTGCCCACACGGCAGCCGTGGAAACGCTTGCTCCTGCGTGGCCGTTTGAGGCGGTTTTCCACCGTTCACCTGTGCCCAGTTGCCTGGTCAACGTGACAGACGCATGCGTTGTGGCGGTCAATGCGGCTTGGGAGCGAGTGACGGGGATGCAAAGGCATCAGCTGGAAGGTGCCCGTGTCGGGCGTGTCTTTCCACAGGACCCCGCCTGGCTTGAGCTTTGGGCAGACACCGCGGGACAGCATCCCTCGGCGATGGTGCGGTTGCCGGGGTTGCCAGGGGCCCTGCCATTGCCGGTCGAAGTGACCACCATTGAGGGTGCGCAGAACCTCATGCGGTTGCTGGTGATTCAGACACAGGCCGCTCCTGCGCCGGAAGTCTTGCTGAAAGAGGCGAGGAGCTCATCTCTGGCCTTGCGGCAGCAGGTGGACCTGCATTCGTCCATCGAGGTGCTGGCCCGAGTCGGACATTGGACCAACGCCCACAGCGATCAGGATGTGGTCTGGTCGCCTGGTCTCTACGCGATCACGGGCCTGGAGCCCCGCACCATCATGTCGCGGCGCAACGGGCGCTCCGGGATTCACCCGGACGACATGCCCCGTTGGCTGGAGGCGCGTGCGGCGCTGGATGGGCGCGAGGTGGAATACCGCTGGACCCGGCCCGACGGGACGTTGCGCTGGCTGCGTTCGCGCATGGGTCGTACCGTCGTCGCGGGACAGGCCCAGGTGGATTTTGGCGTGGTTCAGGACATCACCGAGGAGGTCGTCGCCAAAAACGCGCTGGAGGACCAGCGCGATTTCCTCCACAACATCGCCGACCGCATTCCGGGCGCGATCTACCTGGCCCGCCGCGCGCCCGACGGCACGCCTTCAGTCTCTTATCTGAGCGGGCT
>JBFHEQ010000112.1:0-8591 GCA_041584075.1 Hydrogenophaga sp. | reverse complement strand
TTGCAAGTCCAGCGAGCCACGGACGATGTGGTAACGCACACCGGGCAAATCCTTGACACGACCGCCGCGAACCAGCACCACGCTGTGTTCCTGCAGGTTGTGGCCTTCACCGCCGATGTAGGAGATCACCTCAAAACCGTTGGTCAGGCGCACTTTGGCAACCTTACGCAGAGCGGAGTTGGGCTTCTTGGGGGTCGTGGTGTACACACGGGTGCAGACACCGCGACGCTGTGGAGAGTTCTCCATGGCCGGGCTCTTGGATTTGGTCTTTTCGACCTCCCGGCCGTGGCGCACGAGTTGATTGATGGTTGGCATGAAACGTCCCTAAACGTCTAGAAAATAAAGCGAAAACGAAAACCTCTCGGAAGATTCCGAAAAGCCCTCGACTGTAGCACGGGTCTTCTTGAAAGGCAAGCCATAACGCATTCTCTGGCTGCGGATACACAGACGGGAAAAAAGCCGCCCTGCGGACGGCTTTCTGGCACACCCCCGGGGTCGGGACTGGCTTTTACTGGATCCAGAGACGCAAGGCGTCCCAGGCTCGTCCGAAAATCCCGCTTTCTTCCACGGTTTCCAGCACGGTCAGGGGCACTTCGACCACGGGCTCGCCGCTGGCCAGCATCACGCGGACAGCGCCCAGCCTCTGGCCTTTGAGCAGGGGGGCGACCAGGGGCTCGGGTCGTGTAATTTCGGTTTTGATGCGCGCGCCTTCACCAGCGGGCACGGACACCACCACGCCTTCGGCCCGGCCGAGCTTGACCACGGGCGACTTGCCTTTCCAGATTTTGGGCGACGCCACGGGCTCGCCGGCGGGTGCCAGGCGGACGGCATCAAAAGCGGTGTACCCCCAGTTCAGCAGTTTCTGGCTTTCCGTGGCCCGGGCGTTTTCACTCGATGCCCCGAGCATCACGCTCAGCAGGCGGCGCTCGCCAGCGGCACCCTCGCCCAAACCGGGAACGGGACGGCGGGCGGTCGCAACCAGGCAGTAGCCTGCGGCGTCGGTGTGACCCGTTTTCAGGCCGTCCACCGTGGGATCTCGGAACAGCAACATGTTGCGGTTGGTGTCATTGGCTTTGGGCGTACCGGGATAGCGGTAGTGCTGAATGGCGTAATAGCGAACGTAGTTCGGAAAGTCTTTCATCAACCGTGTCGCCAGCAGCGCCAGGTCGTTGGCGGTGGTGAGGTGGCCCGCCACGGTCAGGCCCTCGGGATTCTTGTAGGTGGTGTTGGTCATGCCCAGCACCTTGGCCTGCTGGTTCATCATCTCGACAAAACGCTCTTCGCTGCCGCCGACACCTTCGGCCAGCGCCATCGAGGCGTCGTTTCCGGACTGCACGATCACGCCTTTGAGCAAATCTTCCACCGGCACCTGCATCTTGGGATCGATGAACATGCGCGAGCCGGGCATGCGCCAGGCTTTTTCGCTGACCGGGAAGGTCTGGGTGAGCGTGATCTTGCCAGCCTTGAGGGCGTCGAAGGCAAGGTACACGGTCATCAGCTTGGTGAGGGAGGCCGGCTCGACAGGCTTGTCGGCATCGCGGGAGGCCAGAACCTGACCCGAGGTCACATCCATCAACAAATAGGCTCGGGCAGCGATTTCAGGGGGCTTGGGGGGTTGGGCGGCGGCAGAAAATGCCACCGTTGCACTCAAGACCAGGGCCACACGGGCCAACAGACGACGAAACAAAATCGATTCCTGACAGTTAAAAGAAGAACAAAAATGGCAAAGGCCTGACCTTCAGGCCCGCAAATGGCGCACGACCACATCCCGCAGCAGCGGCAACTGGCCATGGAAGAAATGGCCACCTCCCGGCACCACCAGTACGGGCAGCGACTGGGGCCGGGCCCAGTCCATCACGGATGCCAGCGGCACGGTGTCGTCCGCTTCGCCATGGATGACCAGCGTGCGCGCATGAAGTTCCGGCGGGACAGGTGCGGTGTCGAAACGGCTGGTCGCCGTGCCCACGAGCACCAGCTGCTGGAGGTCACGGGTGGGCTGCAGGCGGGCCGCCGCATGGCTGGTGACAAAAGCCCCAAACGAAAAACCCGCCAGACACAAAGGTCCCTCTGCGGCGAAAGCGTCCACCACGGCCAGCAGGTCGTCACACTCACCCCTGCCCTCGTCCCAGACGCCTGCACTCTGCCCCACCCCTCGAAAATTGAACCGGACAGCGGTCCAACCCGTGAGCACACAGGCGCGCGCCAGGGTCTGGACGACTTTGTTGGTGAGCGTGCCACCGTGCAAGGGATGGGGGTGGGCCAAAACGGCTGTGCCACGGGAGGCACCTGAGGGGCGGTCGATGGCGACTTCGATCGCACCCCAGGGACCCGGGTGAATGAGGATTTCGGTCTGGGCGTTCATGGCGTGCTCAACGGCCGACGTCCGGCGGCGTGAGCAGGCGCTCAACCACCACGCCGTCGCGCAGATGGGATTGCACGATTTCGTCGATGTCGCTCTCGTCGACATAGCTGTACCAGACCGCCTCGGGGTAAACCACGGCAATGGGGCCGCCGGCACACCGGTCCAGGCAGCCGGCCTTGTTGACCCGCACCTTGCCCTGCCCCAGCAACCCCAGCGATTTCGCCTGGGATTTGCAGCGGTCAAACGCCGCCTGGGCCTTGTGCTGGGCACAACAGTTCTCGCCACCTTCTCGTTGATTGAGACAAAAGAAAATGTGGCGCTGGTAATAAGAAGAAGGGGCCTGGTCCATGCCTTGATTCTAGGAGACGGCCGACCATGGCGCGTTACAACTGCAACACAACCGGCCGCGTGCCGATTCAGGGCTTTTCTTGCTTCACCCATGTGGCGGCGTCGACGGCCGAGCCAGGGCCCGCAACCCGAGCAACAGCGCGGCGAAGGGCCACAACCATCCCAGCCACTGGGACAAACCATGAAAGCGGATGAACCGCCCCTGCTCCCACAAGTGCAAGGATTCTTCAAAATAGGGACTGTCGGGCGCACTGTTGAGCAAGGTGAGGAAGGTGGCGAGGCAAAGCAGGACCAGCAGCTGGCACCAGCGCTCGGGCAGGCCCAGAACCAGCAGGCCAGCCACCAAGGCCATCAACATGCCCAACTCGGCTTGCGGCGTGAGCCAGGCCCAGGCTTGTGCCGGCCCGAAAGTCAGGGCCGACGACAGGGCGGCCACACTCAGCGCACAGGCGAAGAACAGACAAAGAAAAACACTGCGGCGCCAGGCCGTGCGCACGTCGGCGTATCCCATCAGCAGCGGCGTCAACAGCGCCAGGCCCACACAAAACGCCTCAGCCAGCAAACTCAAGGGCGCGGGCGGGGCGGGCCGCACAGGCAGCCACGCCAGGAAGGGCGTGCCATCCAGCAACCGGACCAATCCCGCCTCCAGGCGATTCCAGACCTGCCCCAGCCCAAAGGGTACGGACACCGGGTACAGCAAGGCCATTGGCCACAGGGCCAGCAAGACCAGCGAACCCTGGGCGCGGGGCACCAGCCAGTCGGCGCGAAACTGGCTCCAGCGCCGCAAGCCGCCCAGGCGCTCCAGCAGCACGGCTGCCGTGGCGCCGAGCACGGCACCACCTGCGTTCAAGACCAGATCCAGGTTGGAGGGCACGCGCATGGGCAGGTAGGTCTGCACCGACTCGATGACCAGCGACAGGAGCGCAGGCCCCCCGGCCGCCACGGGCCAGGCCCAGCGGCCGGCGCCTGAGCGCAGCAAAGCCAGCGCCACGAGAAAACCCAGGGGCGCATAACCCAGGAGGTTGGCCACCACATCGAAGCGCGTCCAGTATTTGGGCCAGGGATCGTCGATGAAACTCAGGGGCTGGGCACCCTGAAACCGCCAGCCCTCAAACGGATACAGGCTCGCATAGAGCACCAGCGCCGCGAACACCAGCGCCAATGGCCAGGCAGATGAGCGCTGGTTCATGCGCGTCCAGGGCCGGCCATCACGGCGTGGACAGGCGCTTGCGGGGAAACATGAAGCCCTGGCCCGGTCAGAAAGGCTTGACCACAACCAGCACCACCACGACCACCAGCATGATCACAGGCGCCTCGTTGAACCACCGGTACCAGACATGGTGGCGGCGGTTCTGGCCACGCTCAAACTGGCGCAGCATGCGGCCACAGACATGGTGGTAAGCCAGCACCAGCAGCACGACCAGCAATTTGGCGTGCATCCAGCCGTTGCCGGCGCCCAGCCCGATGCCGTAATACAGCCACAACCACAAACCCAGGCCCACGGCAGGAACAGCCAGAAACGTGGTGAACCGCATGAGCTTGCGCGCCATCAGCAGCAGACGCTCGCGCTCCGCCACGCTCTCCGGCTGCACCATCGCCAGATTGACGAAGATGCGCGGGAGATAAAAAAGGCCGGCAAACCAGCTGGCCACAAAAACGATGTGAAAAGATTTGACCCAGAGCATGAGAGGCAGTGTAGTGCGCCGCAGAGGCTCTTTCACGACCGGCTCTCGAAGCACAGGGCCATTCCGCAGCCAGGTCGTCAAAAGTCGACGGCCAAAAAAAAACCCGGCCTTTGAGGGGCCGGGTTAGGAAGCCTTTTTGCTGTCACACACTAAGGCACCCGCTCAGGGAGGAAAAGCGGGGAGCCGTCCAGAAGGACAGCCCAGTGCAATGTTACAACAGAAAATCACAGGGAAAAGGGGTTTCAGACATCAAAACCTGTCAGATCTGACAGGGTGTTCAATCGAACCCCCAATCTGAATACCTCCAACTTACATCATCTTCGCGAGCTCGAACATCACGGCCGTGCCCAGGGCTTCCCGGATGTTGCCGCGGCCGACTTTGGCCATCGAAAACTCGCCGAAGCCGGACATGTCGAAAGAGCTGTCATCGGGCGAGATTTCCACGAAAGGGAACTCAAAAACCTCACGCAACAGCTCGTCGCGGAACTTTTCGAAGTGTTCGTCCTTGATTTCGGAGTCGATGATGATGAGGTTGGGCATGCGGCCTTTGAGGGCGTCGCGGGCCTGTTGGAAGTCCACCACACTGTCAGAGGAAATGCCTATCTCCCGCAGGGCATCGCGCACATCGGCCCGGATTTGCAAGCTGGGCGAAATGGTCAGCACGTAGGTGCCCGACAAAGACTTGAACATGGACGAATGCTCGTCGGACAGGTCCACCGCCGAAATGCCGTCAACCGCCTGCACGGTGCGGGTGAACATCGCCGTGAAGCTCACGCCTTCACTGGTCTGGTCACGCTCGACCTCGATGCCACCGGCGCCCAGTGCGATCTGGCGAATCAGCATCCAGCTGAGGCTGTCCGAAGCGGCGGCGCTGGAAGGGGGAACGCCATCATTGGCGACGCGCATCTGCAAGCGGGCATGTTGGGGCCAGGCGTTGAGATCCAGACGCAGGTCCACCCGGTTGCCAAACGGCATACCCCAATCCAGCACGGCGTTGATGAAGGTGTGGGCCACCGTGGGGTCGATCAGGACCTCAACCGGTTTGAATTTTCGGCGCAAGGCAATGCCCAGCGTCCCCAGCTCCTGCTTGCGCTCCTGCAAGACACCCTCAGCCAGCTGGGCCATGTCCACTTTTTCGTGCGACTGCCGGATGCGCCCGGCATAAAACCGTTGGATCTGCTGGGCACTGATGCCGGCGAGCTTGATGCGCTCGGCAGGGATGGAGAGCGCCCGGTGTTCCAGCTTGTTGATGCGCCCTTTGGCCAGCAACTGATCGGCCTGGTGTTGCAGGCTACTGACACCTTCGGTGAATTGATCAGCCAGCGCACTGACCAACTCAGGCCAGTGCTCGTCCAGCGACCATGCTTCGGTTTCAGGCGTCCCTGCCGCGCGGGTCGTGCCAGGGGGGGGGTTGTTGGTTTTTTTGGTGGGCAACATGGCGGGACTCTCGGGAGGACGCTTGGTAAATTGGGCCAGAACCTGGGGCAAGGAGCACAAGTTCCGTCGGTTGGCGTCACCAAACGGCGCTCCGCCACCAGGACTCGGGCCCATTTGACGTTCGTTCAGAGAAAGCCTGGACAGGCTGCACCGTTGATGACGCTGACCGACTGGAAGTTTCCCCTGTGTTTCAGCATTCTCCTGCGAATGCTGAGTTCAACACAAATGGTGGTGATTTTCAATCACCACGATCTTTTTACGTATTGAAACAACAAGGCGGTTGTCCACACCCTGCCCATAGACTTCTTTTCCACGCCGTTCAAGCTTTGCCACAATAGCAACATGCACGCCACCGCTCCCTTCCCCCTTTCCCGTCCACGGCGCCTGCGCCGCGACGCCTTCACCCGCGAACTGGTTCGCGAGCACCGCCTGACCCCGGCCGACCTGATCTATCCCGTTTTTGTGCTCGACGGGCAACAACGCCAGGAGCCGGTGGCGTCCATGCCCGGCGTGGAGCGTCTGAGCCTGGACTTGCTGCTGCCTGTGGCCGAAGACTGCGTGAAACTGGGTATCCCGGTGATGGCGTTGTTTCCGGTCATCGATGCATCGCTGAAGACGCCCGACGGCCGCGAAGCCACCAACCCGGATGGCCTGGTACCGCGCGTGGTGCGGGCCCTGAAAGAGCGCTTCCCCGGGCTCGGCGTGATGACCGATGTGGCGCTGGACCCCTTCACCAGCCACGGGCAGGATGGCCTGCTCGATGAGCACAACTACATCCTCAACGATCCGACCGTCGAGATCCTGGTCCAGCAAGCCTTGACCCAGGCCGAGGCGGGCGTGGACATGGTGGCACCCAGCGACATGATGGATGGCCGCATCGGCGCGATCCGCCAGGCCCTGGAGGCCCGGGGCCTGGTGCACACGCGCATCATGGCCTACAGCGCCAAGTACGCCAGCGCGTTTTACGGACCGTTCCGCGATGCGGTGGGATCGGCGGCCAACCTGGGCAAAGCGGACAAAAAGGTTTACCAGATGGACCCGGGCAACAGCGACGAGGCGCTGCGCGAGGTGGCGCTGGACATCGCCGAGGGCGCCGACATGGTGATGGTCAAACCCGGCATGCCCTACCTGGACATCGTGCGCCGGGTGAAAGACGAGTTCCGTGTGCCCACTTTTGCCTACCAGGTGAGCGGTGAATACGCGATGCTCAAGGCGGCCGCCCAGAACGGTTGGCTGGACCATGATGCGGTCATGATGGAAAGCCTGCTGGCGTTCAAGCGCGCCGGCGCCGATGGTGTGCTGACCTATTTTGCGCGGGATGCAGCGCGCCTGCTTTCGCGCTGAACCCACAACGACCACCCAGAAGCCCCGCTTGCGCAGTTTTCATATTCAGCCCCAGGGCGTGACGGAACTGTCCGCCCCCCCTGAAAAAGTCCCCACCACCGGCTTTGTCTGGATCGCCTGCGGACGGCGCGAATTCGAGGTGGAGCTGACCCGCCTGCAAGGCACGCTGCAGGCGCTGGCCGGACGGACGCTGCTCGACCTGCACACCTCGGACTTGCTCAACAACCAGCTGCCTTCACATTTCGACTACACCTCGGACTACGACGTGCTGGTCTTTCGCCGCCTGGCCGCGGGCCAGACCGAAACAGACCTTGCGTCGCCTGGCACGCCACTGAGCCGGCCCCGGCGGCACAGCGGGCCCCCGGTACTGCGGCACATCGACACCAGTCCGGTGGGCTTTGCGGTGTTCGACAAGGTGGTGCTGAGCGTGCATCCCGCCGGCTGCTCGGTGCTGGATCACTATGCCCAGAGAATGTTGTCCAGCCCAAGCGCCGGTGCGCCCCATGCCGCCGTGCGCAGCGCCGGCAGCCACCTGCCGACCAGCCCGGCCGATCTGATGCTGCGGGTGGTCAATCACATGGTGGACGGCTACCTGGACCTGCGCCGTGAACTCACCCGCCAGCTCGACCACTGGCAATCCGAATTGCTCAAACCCCGGGCGAAGTTCCTGAACTGGTCGGCCCTGCTGGAAGCCCGCATGTCGCTGCACCAGCTCGACGACATTTGCGAAGACCAGCACTCGGCGATGCAAGACTGGATCGAATCGCTCTCCAGCTGGGAGGCCGATGACGACACCGGTGGCCAACGGGGCCTGGAGTTGCTGCGTGTGCGCAGCCGCGACGTGCTGGAACACATCGAGCGCGTGATGCACCACGTCCGTCGGCTGGAGCAAAACGTTGAGGCTGCGGTGCAAATGCACTTCTCGCTGCAGGGCAATCGCACCAACGACATCATGCGCACGCTCACCGTGCTCACGGCGGTCTTCTTGCCCCTCAACCTGATCGCCGGCATTTTTGGCATGAACTTTGAATTCATCCCGCTGGTGCATCGCCAGGGCGGCTTTTGGTGGGCCATGGGCACCATGGCTCTCACGGCCGCAGGGCTGAGCGTGTTTTTCTGGCGAAAGCGCTACCTGCAACGCTCTGCGCGCTGACCCAGAACCGGCCCGCAGCCTGCCCCCGGTTGTTCAGCCGAGGTGTTGTTTGAAGAAGGCCAGCGTGCGCTGGCGGGCCAGCTGGGCCGCCGCTTCGTTGTAGGAAGCCCGCTGATCGCAGTTGAAGCCGTGGTTCGCCTCGTACACCTGCACCTCGACCTCGGGCTGTGCCTGCCGAAACGCCTCAATGGTGTCCAATGGAATCCAGTGGTCCTGATCGCCGAAATGCGCCAGCACAGGCACCTGAGGCTTGCGTGTGAGC
>JBFHEQ010000111.1:0-8602 GCA_041584075.1 Hydrogenophaga sp. | reverse complement strand
CAGGTCACCGAAACGCACAGCGTGAGTGCCGGCCTCGATTACCCCGGCGTGGGTCCGGAACATGCGTTCCTGAAAGACATCGGTCGCGCCGAATACGTCGGCGTCACCGACAGCGAAGCGTTGGAAGCCTTCCACTACCTCTGTCGCACCGAAGGCATCATTCCCGCGCTGGAATCCAGTCATGCGGTGGCCTACGCCATGAAACTGGCCAAAACCATGAAACCGGACCAATCCATTCTCGTCAACCTGTCGGGGCGCGGCGACAAAGACATTGGTACCGTCGCCGACCTGTCCAGAGCCGATTTTTATTGCCGCCCCAGCTGCAAAGGCCAGTCTGTCAAAGGCGGTTCCGAGTCTGCGGTTGTGAAAGTGTCCAAATGAGCCGCATCGAAACCACCCTCAGTGCACTGAAAGCACAAAACCGCAAGGCGCTGATTCCCTTCGTGACAGCGGGTTTTCCCTTCGCGCAGATCACACCCGACCTAATGCACGGCATGGTCGAAGGCGGCGCAGATGTGATCGAGCTGGGCGTCCCCTTCTCCGATCCATCGGCAGACGGCCCCGTGATCCAGAAGGCGGGCGACCGCGCCCTGGCTCTGGGCATTGGCCTGGTGCAGATCATCGCCATGGTGAAGAAATTCCGCGAAGGCAACAACACCACACCCGTGGTTTTGATGGGTTACGCCAATCCCATCGAGCGCTATGATCAAAAACACGGTGAAGGCAGCTTCGTGCGCGATGCGGCCGCAGCGGGCGTGGACGGAGTGCTGGTGGTCGACTACCCGCCCGAAGAGTGTGAAGCCTTCGCTGCCGCTCTGCGCGCACACAACATGGACCTCATCTTTCTGCTGGCACCCACATCCACCGACGAGCGCATGCAGCAGGTCGCCCGCGTGGCGAGCGGCTATGTGTACTACGTGTCCCTGAAAGGCGTGACAGGCGCAGGCACGCTGGACGTGGGTCAGGTGGAGGCCATGCTGCCCCGCATCCGGGCCCACGTGAGTGTGCCTGTCGGCGTGGGCTTTGGCATTCGCGACGCCGAAACCGCCAAAGCCATCAGCAAAACGGCGGACGCGGTGGTCATCGGCAGCAAGATCATCCAGTTGATCGAAAACGAACCTTTCGAGAAGGTGATCCCCGTGACCACCAGCTTCTTGCGCACCATCCGAAAGGCGCTCGACGCCTGAGCGAAACGGGCACGACCAATGTGGGCCCTGAGGCTCCGGTGTGCCCGGCGACGAACCCCATTCCACCGTGGTCTAATTTGACGCTCAAAGGAAAAACCCATGTCCTGGCTCGAAAAACTGCTTCCCCCGAAAATCACGCCCACCAACCCGACGGAACGCCGCAGCGTGCCCGAAGGCTTGTGGATCAAGTGCCCCAGCTGCGAAGCGGTCCTTTACAAGACCGATCTGGAAAAGAACCAGAACGTTTGCCCCCATTGCAGCCACCACCACCGCATGGGTGCACGCGCGCGCCTCAATGCATTTCTCGATGCCGAGGGGCGTTATGAGCTGGCCCAGGAGGTGTTGCCCGTTGACCCGCTGAAATTCAAGGACAGCCGAAAGTACCCCGAACGGTTGAAAGAGGCCCTGGAATCTACCGGCGAAACCGATGCCTTGATTGTCATGGGCGGGGCTGTACAAGATGTCAGCGTGGTCGTCGCCTGCTTCGAATTCGACTTCATGGGCGGCTCCATGGGATCGGTGGTCGGTGAGCGTTTTGTGCGGGGTGTGGAAGAAGCGATAGCCCAAAAGGTCCCCTTCATTTGTTTCACTGCCACCGGCGGCGCGCGCATGCAGGAAGGCCTGCTGTCCTTGATGCAGATGGCCAAGACCAACGCTGCCTTGACCCGTCTGGCCAAGAAGGGCCTGCCCTACGTCAGCGTGTTGACCGACCCCACCATGGGCGGCGTGTCGGCAGGTTTTGCATTTCTGGGCGATGTGGTCATAGCGGAACCCAAGGCACTGATCGGGTTTGCCGGTCCGCGCGTGATCGAGAACACCGTTCGCGTGAAATTGCCCGAAGGCTTTCAGCGCGCCGAGTTCCTGCAATCCAAAGGCGCGGTGGACTTCATTTGTGACCGCCGGGAGCTGCGCACGACCGTGGCCAATTGCCTCGCCATGCTGCAGCGCCAAAGCGCCGACGCGGTTGTCGCCGATTGAACCCGGACGAGTCTTCAAGCCCAGGGGCCCTCAAGCTCCAGCAGCTGCCTTTGTTCCCACTGCAAACGGTGCTGTTTCCAGGCGGCTGGATGCCGCTTCGGATATTTGAGGTGCGCTACCTCGACATGATCGGTCGCTGCCACCGAGCCGGCGCCCCTTTTGGTGTGGTCGCGCTGAGCGAAGGACGGGAGGTGCGCCAAATTGACCCCTCTGCCAGCCCGTCGGGCGATGGATTTGCCCGCGAAACGTTCTACCCTGTGGGCACCTTGGCCCACATCGAGCAGCTGGAACGTCCTCAGCCCGGCCTCATGGTGATCCACTGCCGCGGTGCGCAACAATTCGAAATCGATACCCGCCAACAACTCCCGCACGGTCTGTGGACCGCCGATGTCACCTTGCTGCCAGCCGAAGCCGTCATGCCTGTCCCCGACGATCTGGCCAGCACCCGAGATGCCCTGGAGCGGCTCTTGCAAAACCTGCTCGAACGCGAACCCGAAGCCCGCAACAATCTGCCTTTGCAAGCCCCCTACCACTGGGAAGACAGCGGCTGGGTCGCCAACCGGTGGCTGGAGTTGTTGCCCGTGGAGACGGAGCTCAAACAGCGGCTGATGACACTGGACAGCCCGGTCCTCCGGCTGGAGCTGGTGTCTGACTTGCTGGACCGGATGGGCGTGGAGCGGTAGAGGGATGTTGCCCCCACGCTCCACCGCTATGCGGGTCGCTGCCCCCCAAGGGGGCTGACCTGGCTTGGGGCGGCCCTGCGCTGCGGTCGGTTATGCCCCCACGCTCCACCGCTGCGCGGGTCGCTGCCCCCCACACTCCGCAGTCGGGCAACTCCTTAGCCGAGCGCGTCAGGGCAGCAATGACAGCGCGTGCATGTAGCGCTCGCTGACCATCAGGCTGTCCCAGTCCGTGGCACGGTCGCGGGGCAACAAAGCCAGCCGACGCTCTTCGCTGGCCGGGTTCAATGCCCATCGGCCCTCCAGCACGGCACGAGACAAGGCGTCAATGGCCTCGTCGATCGGGGCGCCGTCGTTCACCACCGACTGGTTGCACAACAGCACCATGTCAGCCCCAGCACCCAGCGCCGCCAGGGCCGCCTCGGTAAAGCTCACCTGTTTGCCGTCGATGTGACGAGCCGCCTCCATGCTCAGGTCGTCGCTGAAAACCGCCCCGGTGAAGCCAAGTTGGCGGCGAAGCACATCCTGCAACCAGCGCTCGGAGAAACCCGCAGGACGGGTATCCACTTTCGGATAGATCACGTGCGCAGGCATGACGGCGGTCAACCCGGCTGAAAGCCAGCCAAACGGGGCGGCATCTTCACGCATGATTTTTTTCAAGCTGCGTTTATCCACCGGGATCGCCACATGCGAATCGGCCTTCACAAAGCCGTGCCCGGGGAAATGCTTGCCACAATTGCCCATGCCGCTTTGCTGGAGCCCCAGCATGAGCGCCTGCGCCAGCAGAGACACGACACGAGGGTCTCGATGGAACGAACGGTCACCGATGATCGAGCTCTCGCCATGGTCGAGGTCCAGCACCGGTGTGAAACTCAGATCGACGCCGCAAGCACGCAATTCCGAGCCCAGCACATAGCCGGTGGCTGTGGCGGCGCGGCTGGCACACATGGCCGACGTGCCCGGCAACGCCTTCTTTTTTTCTGGCTCAACCCACATGGCACCCAAAGCTGCCATGGGCGGGAGGTGCGTGAAGCCGTCGGTGCGAAAGCGCTGAACCCGGCCACCTTCGTGGTCGACGGCGACGAGCAGGTCGGGGCGCACGGACTTGATCTGCCGGCACAGGGCCGTCAGCTGGTCACGCCCTTGCCAGTTCCGACCAAACAATATGACACCACCGACCAATGGATGCGCCAGACGCTGGCGCTCTGCGGTGGTGAGCTTGAATCCGGCCACGTCGATGATCAGGGGTGAATGCATGCAAGGAACTCCAGAAATAAGCAAAGGCATCAAGCCCGTTCAACCACCACAAAACTCGCCGCATAGTCGGTCTCATCGGTCACGCTCACATGGGCCACCCATCCCTGCGCCTCGAACCAGGTCTTGAGTTCACCATGCAACACGATCACCGGTTGCCCGCTGGGCAAATTCGTGATTTCACAGCGCTGCCAAGTCATGGGCATGCGCATGCCCAGGCCGATGGCTTTGGAAAAAGCTTCTTTCGCCGAGAACCGGGTCGCCAGGTAACGCAGGCCGCGCTGTGTCCACCGCACACTGCGGGCTCGCCAGACGTCGAACTCTGCGTCGCTCAAGACCTTGCGCGCAAAACGCTCACCCTGCCGCTCCCAGGTGGCCTGAACACGCCGGATATCGCAGATATCCGTTCCGATGCCGACGATCATGGGTGTGCGCCTCAGGCAAATGCGTGCGCGATGCACTGGTTGTAGTCGGCCACGGTGGCGGCATAACCCAGCTCCAGCGCATCGGCGATCAGCGCATGACCGATGGACACTTCGCTGACACCGGGCACCACCTGGAGAAAACGGGAGAGATTCTCCCGATTGAGGTCGTGCCCTGCATTCACGCCCAGGCCCACGTCTCTGGCCGCCAGTGCCGTCAAGCGGTAGCGCTCCAGCTGCGGCTCCCGATCGGGCCCGTGCCACGCCGCGGCAAAGGGCTCGGTGTAGAGTTCGACGCGATCTGCGCCCACGGCCTTCGCTGCGCTCATCGCTGCGGGCTCAGGGTCCATGAACAGACTGATCCGGGCACCGAGTGCCTTGCCCCCGGCGATCACCGGCTCCAGCCTGTCGGCATCGGCGGGAAATCGCCATCCATGATCGCTCGTGAACTGCCCCTCGCTGTCCGGCACCAAGGTGAGCTGGTGCAGCGGCAGACCCCGAGCGTGGACATCCTGGGCGATGTCCATCAGGTTGTGAAACGGGTTGCCCTCGATGTTGAACTCACGATCCGGCCAGTCGCACAACAATGCGCCCAAGTCCATCACATCTTGCCGGCGGATGTGCCGCTCATCCGGCCGCGGATGCACCGTGATGCCACGAGCACCGGCCTGCAGGCAGAGCTCGGCCGCCCGCACGACCGAAGGAATACCCAGATGCCGCGTATTGCGCACCAGTGCCACCTTGTTGAGGTTGACCGAGAGTGCGGTCGGGAGGCGGGAAGTCGAGAAATCCGAGTGCATAAGCGTCGAGGTTGGGCCTGTAGCCGACAAGTCAGGTGGGTGAGATGTTCTCAACGGGCGCCAGTGCTGCTGATCGGCTCATGGCCTGCACATCGATCATCAGCTGGCGCGTCTTGAATCCGCGAACCCCACAATGGTAGTGCAGCAAGGAGCGCAGCTGGGGGCGCAATGTGGTCTCAAAAGGCGCACAGGCTCGCAGAGTGGCGATCAGCGGGTCCGGGGCCTGCATGGCCTGGTGGAGCAAGGCCCACTGCTCACCCAAAAGCACCTGGCGCTCTCCGTCACGAGCCAAGCGCAACCCATGCTCAGGATCCACCACATACGGGTCCTGAGGCACCAATGCGGTCAACGCACTCCCGTCCCGAGAGAGGTCAGGCAACAGCCCCACATCACGCAAGAGCAAGAGTTCAAACGCACGCAACACCAGTTGCTGCGCATCACCGCGCTCGGCCAGCAATTGCACGGTCAGGGCATAGTGGTCAAACAACGCCACATGCGCATCGTCGCGCGCCAACAGGCGCATGAGCAGCTCGTTGAGGTAGACCCCCGATATCAATGCCTCGCCCGTTGGCATGACGTGACCACCTTGCCACTGGGCAGACTTCAGTGTGCGCACCTCGGCGTCTCCGCCCCAGCTCAGCAACAACGCCTGCAAAGGCAACAAGACTGGACGAAACTGCGAGGTGGGACGCTTCACGCCCTTCGCAACGAGGGCGATGCGGCCGTGGTTGCGCGTGAACACCTCCAGCACCAAGCTGGATTCACTCCAGTCATAACGGTGCAGGACATAGGCCGGCTCATCGGCGCTGCGGCGCGTGGCCATCCAGGTCAGGCACGCACTTCGGCGCCAGGGCCACCGACCCGCACAGGGCGCTCGCCAGACGCCCTCAATGGCACGTTGACCGAAAATTTAAACGGCGAACGGACGCTGGACTCATTCATACCCGAACGATCGAACACGGGCATCGTCATCGGCCCAACCGGAGCGAACCTTGACCCACAGTTCGAGAAAAACCTTGCAGTCCCAGAGCTTCTCCAGCTCCTGGCGCGTTTCGGTCCCGATGCGTTTGAGCTTTTCCCCTTTGTCACCGATGACCATGCCTTTGTGTCCATCACGCTCCACGACAATGGTCGCGGCGATGCGCTTGAGCTGACCTTCCTGCTCAAACTTGTCGATGATGACCGTGGAGGTGTAGGGCAGTTCGTCACCGGTCAGGCGGAACAGTTTTTCCCTGACCATCTCACTCGCCATGAAGCGTTCGCTGCGATCGGTGAGTTCTTCCGGATCGTGCATCCAGGCTTGTTGCGGCAGGTACTTTTCGCAGATGGTGAACAGCCGCTGGATATCACGGCTGTTCTTTGCCGTCATGGGGACAAACTCGGCAAACGGATGGCGCTCCTGCATGGAACGCAACCAGGGTGCGAGATCTCCACGCCGGTGCACCAGATCAAACTTGTTGGCCAACAACACGACGGGAATGTTCCTGGGCAACAAATCCAGCACCTTGGCATCGGCCAGGTTGAAGTGCCCGGCCTCCACCACAAACAGGATCAGGTCCACGTCGGCCACGGCTCCCAGGACGGTCTTGTTCAAGGAGCGGTTCAGCGCATTCCCGTGACGCGTCTGGAAACCCGGCGTGTCCACAAATACAAACTGGCTGGCCCCCTCGGTGCGGTAGCCTGTGATGCGGTGTCGCGTGGTTTGGGCCTTGCGCGACGTGATGCTGATCTTTTGCCCGACCAATGCATTGAGCAAGGTGGACTTGCCCACATTGGGCTTGCCCACAATGGCCACCAGACCGCAACGCTGGTCCTCTGGCTTCACAGGCTCGGCCTGCGCCACATCAGACACATCTGCGTCCAGGTTTTCGGCAGCTTCCTTGCCCAATGCCCGGGCCAGCATCGCATCCAGCTCAGGCTGCTGACCCATTGGGACAGCCGCAGCGCCTGTCTTGGCCGGGGAGTTTTTTTTCTGTGAAGTCATACGATCCGAACGCGATAAATGGAGAGGCCACCCTGGGGCAGAAACATACTAAGGCCGGCGACCTGCTGCACTGGACTGGAGGCGCAACAACACGGCGGCGGCAGCGGCTTGTTCCCCTGCGCGCCTGGAAGCGCCAATGCCACGTTCACTGAGATTCGATTCTGTGACGGTGCACTCAACGTCAAACGTCTGTTTGTGCGCTTCGCCCAGCGTGGCCACCACCCGGTAGACCGGCAGCTTCATTTTGCGCCCCTGAAGCCACTCCTGCAATTCGGTCTTGGGGTCTTTGCCCATGGCGCTCATCTGGGCACTGAGCTCAAAGCCGCTGAACAAGCGATGCACCAGCGCCGCCGCGGTGTCGAAGCCTGCGTCCAGGTACACCGCCCCGATCACAGCCTCCAGCGCATCGGCCAGAATCGAAGGGCGCTTGTGGCCCCCCGAACGCTTTTCCCCGTCGCCCAGGCGAAGGCACGCCGCCAAACCCAGATCGGAGGCGATCTGGAACAAGGTGTCCTGCTTGACCAGATTGGCCCGAACGCGAGACAGATCACCCTCAGGCAGCTGGCTCAGCTTTTCGAACAACAAACCCGACACAGCCAGGTTGAGCACCGAGTCGCCGAGAAACTCCAGGCGCTCATTGTGGTCCGAGGTGAAGCTGCGATGGGTGAGAGCCCGCTCCAGCAAACGGGGGTTGGCAAAACCATGCTTCAGACGCTGCTGGAGCAGCTGCAGCTCGGGACTCAACGTGAGCGTGGCGATCTGCTCACCTGCCAGGTTGTGGTCTCAATCACTTGGAGCTGCCTTCGTACTTCATCACCAGGTAGGCAGGCCCAACCAACTGGATCTCCCGCACATACGCAAAGGACACCACAACACGGTTGCCCTGTTTGCCAATGTCCAGATCTTTGCCTGAGATCGTCGTGATGTTGTCGATGCTGGCTGCTTTGTCAAAAATGCCTCGCACCTCTGCCACGGTCGTACCGTCCGACGCTTTTTGAACCCCTTTTTGAACCGCCATGAACTCGATGTACGTGGGCGCGACCTGCGCCAGGATCACACCAGCGTAAGCCAGCAAGATGCCGACGATGAGCAAGCCGAAAAAAGTCAGTCCACGTTGTTGTTGATGTTGCATATGCACAAAAATACCCTCCAGAATTGAATCGAATCAGTTGAACGAGCCGATGCGGCCCAGGTCGCCGAAATTCATCCAGACAAAGAATGCTTTGCCCACAATGTTGGACTCTGGCACAAATCCCCAATACCTTGAGTCCAGCGAGTTGTCGCGATTGTCACCCAT